>CALFSF010000445.1 GCA_937917025.1 uncultured Paraburkholderia sp. | reverse complement strand
TCAGACCGAGGATGCGACACAGTTCGGTTGTCTGCTGGCGGTTGCCGATGCCGGGCCGGCTCATCACCTCGCGCACGCGCTCGGCGACGGCGATCGAGTCGGGAGAGGTTGCTTCGTTGGCCATACTGCGTGCGTATCCGTCGAGGTGGGTTGTCGTAACAGGATGATGGACGCTACAAGCGCCGGACAATCCGGCGGGATTACGATGCGGATACGGCGTGGACGTGCGGTCCGGCTGGGCAGTGGCAGGTTCTCCACCTGACTGCCTGAGCGCGCCCGGCCGTCGCGTGGCTGGCCTGTGAGTATCCGCTATCCTCGGACACCGCGCAAAAACGAGGCGTTCCGGTCATTTGCCCGGCCTTTCCCGACCCTGGCATCGGCCGGCAAGGGCGCTATTTTACCGGCGAAAGTATCTGTATCGCATAAATGTGATGTGTCGCGCCGCGCTTTGGCCGATGCAGCGACGCATCGGGCAGTTCTCCGGCGCGGGAAGAACCGGAAGAAGCGGGGGCGCGCCACGAACCCCATGCCGGCGAGCGTTTCAGGGTTGCGGCCGGGGCGCGCGCCTGCGAAGATGCCGCCGCATGCCTTTTTCTCGCGATCCACACGATGACGACGACCTATCCGCTGCACGCCGGGCTGACCCGCGCCGACGAACCCTTTCCCGCCGAAGCCGATGTCGTGATTGCCGGCGCCGGCATCATGGGCTGCGCGGCGGCGTACTACCTCGCGCGGCGCGGCCTGAAGGCGGTGGTGCTCGACAAGTCGCGTATCGCCGGCCAGCAGTCGTCGCGTGCGTGGGGATTCGTGCGCCAGCAGGGGCGCGAAGCCGCCGAGGTGCCGCTGATGATGGCCGGCATGCGTCTATGGGAACAGCTCGAACGTGAACTCGATTTCGACCTCGAGTGGCGCCAGGGCGGATGCATGTACGTCGCGAGCGACGAGAGCGACTGGGCGTCGTTCCAGCAATGGACCGACGTCGCGCGCCAGTACGGGCTCGATACGCGCGTGCTGAACCGCGCGCAGATCGACGCGCACGTACACGGCATGCAGGGCGAGGCGCTCGGCGGCCTCTACACGCCGACCGACGGCCAGGCCGAACCGCGCCGCGTCGCGGCGGCGTTCGCCGCGCGCGCGATCGAAAGCGGCGCGCGCTTTTTCGAAGGATGCGGCGTGGTGGCGATCGAACGGGCGGCGGGCGCGATCACGGGCGTCGTCACCGAACGCGGCACGATCCGCACGTCGCGGCTGATCTGCGCGGCAGGCGCGAGCAGCTGGCGGCTCCTGAAAACGCTCGATCTCGAACTACCGCAGCAGGCCGTGCGCGGCACCTGCATGCGCACGAACGCGTTGCCGCGGGTGACGGCATCGACGTTCTGGGGGCACGGACTCGGCATCCGCCAGCGGGCGAACGGCATGATCAATCTCGCCGACGACATGCAGGTCGACGTCGACATGACGTTCGGCCATCTGCGGGCGCTGAAGTGGTTCTTGCCGGAACTGTGGAAGCAGCGCGAGAAATTCAGCTTTCATCTGAACGACGCGATGTTTCGCGATCTGCGCGAGCGTCTGCCCGGCGGCGTGCCGGACGCCGAACGCGTGCTGCATCCGCGCGACCCGCAGCCGCAACCCGAGCGCAGTCATGCGCCGCGTGCGCTGCGCAAGCTCAAGACGCTGTTTCCCGCGTTGAAAGACGCGCAGATCACCGAGGCGTGGGCCGGTCTCATCGACGTGCTGCCCGACGGCATTCCCGTCATCGACGCGCCTTCGGAAGTGCGCGGCCTGATGATCGCGACGGGCTTTTGCGGCCACGGTTTCGCGATGGGGCCGATCGCCGGCAAGCTGCTCGCGGAGTGGATCGATGAAGGCAGGCCGTCGCTCGATCTCACGGAGTTCCGCTTGCGGCGGTTCTTCGACGGCACGATGAAACGGCCGCGCAGCATGCTGTGAAACGCCGCGGTGCTGCGTGGACCGGTTGCGACGCCCGCCTGGCCGCGATCCTGGCCGGCGTCATAGGGAATGCATGGCGGCGGTCAGGATCGGGAAATCCGCTATCGAAATACGGGAATGATGCGTATGAATGAAAAACCGCTAACGGCATTACGCCATTCCGGCGTGCCGTATTACACGCAATGGGGCAGTCCGGAATGGGTGCGCGCGATTGTCGAGGACGCCGCCGATCCCTGCGACGACCCCGCGTGGCGCCGCGGCGGCTTCACCGATGCGCAGCGTTACCGGTTCTGGGCGAAGCGGTTATGCGGGCTCACCTGCCTCGAATCGGCGCTGGACTTCTGGGGCATCGAACACGCGAGCCGCGCGGCATTGCTGGACGACGCATTGCGCCACGACGTGTACAAGATGCGCGACGACGGCGGCGTCGATGGCTTGATATATCGTCCGTTTGCGCAGTGGGCCAAGGAGGCTTTCGGGTTGCACGTCGATGTGCTGCCGCGGATCGGCATCGAGGAGATCGCCGCGCGCATCGATGCCGACACGCTGGCGATCGTCTCCGTCAGCCCGGAAATCCGCTATCCGGACCGGCACAACGAAACGCGCGGCGGGCATCTGATCCTGTTGCACGGACGGGACGAGCGTGGCGTGTGGTTTCACAACCCGTCGGGCGTCGCGCCGTTTCAGGCCAACGCCTGGCTGCCGTTCGATACGGTCAACCGGTTTTACGCCGGGCGCGGTCTGACGCTCACGCGCCCGGTCCGTGCCGGAGACTGAAGCGGATCGCGCCGCTGTTAACGCTGGCTGGCGCGGCGCCCCTGGCGGGCCGCTTCTTGCGGCGTGCGCTGCGGGTTGCCGGACGAAAGCAGCATCTGATACTGGCTGTGGCGCATATACGAATGCCACATGTCCTGCGCGAAGCTCAAAAAAGCCGCTTTGAATGACGAAGCGGCAGGGCGGGCAGCAGGCGCGAGACAGGAAGAAACAGACTGGGTGGACATGATTGGTGACTAATGGTTAACGAGTAGGTATTAACCATTATACGTCGCCTGCTCGATCGGCGCTGACCGTGGCACGCAGCCGATCCAGGCCTGAATCCTGCTGCTCCGGCAACGGCGGGCAACAGCGCGTGCGGCGCAAGGCCGGCGTGAACCGTCATCGGAAATCAGGAACCCGGGAATAAGGAGAAGCGAACATGAATCGACATTCCATCCTTCTGGCTCCTGGCGCGGCCATGCTGGCCGCGCTGTGCATCGCGAACCCGGCCGCCGCCGCGTCGAGCGACCAGCAGGACAAAGCCTGTCGCGGCGACGCGATGCATTTCTGCAAGGCGGAAATTCCCAACAAGCAGAAGATCATTGTCTGCATGAAGCAGCACATGTCCGAATTGAGTCCCAAGTGCCGGGCGATGTTCAACCAGGGCAACAAGCAGAATACAGGCGATCAATAAGCCCCGGGTTTAATCACATCCCCGGCGGTTGCACTTCACGGACCAGCCGCGGTGAGCGATCCGGCCCCGGGTTCACCGTTCGGGCTGGCAGTCGTCGTAGAATCAGTGTCCCTGGTTCTGGAGCGCGGCGTGCCCGAAAAGCGACACAACCCATCCCGCTTCCGTCTGTCGCGGCGCGCCCGTCTCGCGTGGCAGCCGCCGCGCGCCCGCACGCTCTTCACACGGCCGGCCGCTTCGCCGCAACGCGTGCTCGTGCGGCGGCTTTGCCTCGTCACGGCGCTCTGCGTGCTCGCGTTCGCCGTGCTGTATCTCGATCGCGCCGGCCTGCGCGATGCGACGAAGCAGGTGCTCGGCGTCGTCGATCTGATGTACTTCACGATGGTTACCGTCGCGACCGTCGGCTATGGCGACATCGTGCCCGTGACCGCCCGCGCGCGGCTCATCGATGCGTTCTTTATCGTGCCGATTCGCATCATCATCTGGTTTATCTTTCTGGGCACCGCGTACCAGTTCGTCATTCAACGCGTCATCGAGGAATACCGCATGAAACGCCTGCAAAGACAGTTGCGCGATCACATCGTCGTGTGCGGATTTGACCTCTGCGGGTCGGTCGCGGTGCGCGAGCTGCTCGAAAGCGGCGTCGATCCGGATTCGATCGTGGTGATCGATCCGCAGCAGCAGGCACTCGAAGCGGCGATCACGCTCGGCGTGGCGGGGCTGCTCGGCGATCCGTCGCGCGAAGATCTGCTGCAGCAGGTGCATGCGCGTCTCGCGAAAGCCGTGATCGTCGCGGTGCAGGACGACGCCACCGCGATCCTGCTGACGCTGAGCGTGCGCAGCGTGGCGCCGCAAACGAAGATCGTCGTGCGCATCCAGGAGCAGACGTTTCAGCGGCAATTGCGTCAGGCCGGCGCCGACGTCATCATTTCATCGACGAAGATCGGCGGCCTGTTGATGGCCGACGCCGTCAGCAGCAATCATATCGTGCCGTTCGTGAACGATCTGCTGTCGTCGCGGGGACGGGTGAATCTGGTGGAGCGGTTCGCGCAGCCGCATGAAGTAGGATGCCAGAGCAACGCGGTGCCCGGCGCGCTGGTGATCGGCCTTGCGCGCGATGGGCACGTACGGTCGTTTTATGAGGATCCACCGTGTCCGATCGAGACAGGGGATCTGCTGTTCCTGATCCAGTCGACCCGTACGACGGGCGGCACGCAGGGTTGAAGCCGCAGGTTTTTAACATATCGATAAAGCAGTCTGGAGGAGAGCAGGATGAAAGCTGGACAGGCGTTGATCGCAAAGAGGAGTGCCGTTGCATCATGAAGTTGAATCGTGTGATCAGCACCGTTGAAGTTCATACCGGCGGCGAGCCGTTCCGGATCGTCACCAGCGGACTGCCGAAGATTCCCGGCAAGACGATCGTCGAGCGCCGTGCGTGGCTGAAGGAACATGGCGAGCCACTGCGCCGCGCGCTGATGTTCGAGCCGCGCGGCCACGCCGACATGTACGGCGGCTATCTGACCGATCCAGTGAGCGAAGGCGCCGACTTCGGCATCATCTTCGTTCACAACGAAGGCTATAGCGATCATTGCGGCCACGGCGTGATCGCACTCGCAACAGCGGCGGTGTCGCTCGGCTGGGTCGAGCGCATGGAGCCGGAAACACGCGTCGGCATCGACGCGCCGTGCGGCTTTATCGAAGCGTTCGTCGCATGGGACGGCGATCATGCGGGCGCCGTGCGCTTTGTCAACGTGCCGTCGTTCATCTGGCAGCGCGACGTGACGGTCAGCACGCCGTCGTTCGGCGCGGTCACGGGCGATATCGCGTTCGGCGGCGCGTTTTATTTCTATACGTCCGGCAAGCCGTTCGGGCTGGCGGTGCGCGAGACCGATGTCGAGCGGTTGATCCAGTTCGGCGCGCAAGTGAAGCGCGCCGCGAACGACGCGTTCAAGGTCGAACATCCGCACATCCCCGAGATCAATCACATCTACGGCACGATCATCGACAACGAACCGCGTTTCGAAGGCTCCACGCAGGCGAATTGCTGCGTGTTCGCGGATCGCGAGGTGGATCGCTCGCCGACTGGTTCCGGCACGGCAGGCCGCGTCGCGCAACTGTATCTGCGCGGCCAGCTCGGCCGCGACGAAACGCTCGTCAACGAATCGGTGATCGGCACGATCTTTCGCGGCCGGGTGCTGTCCGAAACGAAACTTGGCCGCTTCGACGCCGTGATTCCGGAGATTACCGGCGAAGCCTATATCTGCGGCTTCGCGAACTGGATCATCGACGAACGCGATCCGCTGACGTACGGTTTCCTCGTGCGCTAACGCGCGCCACATGCCTCGACGCAAAGGACCCAGCAGATGACGACCCGCATTTTCGACGCCGCGCAGACCGCGCGGCTTACGCCGTACGCTTCGCTGGTCGATGCATTGAAAGAGGCCGCGGCGGATTACGCGCAGGGCCGCATCGCGAGCCCCGAGCGGCTCGTCGTGCCGTTGAACGCGGGGGGCGTGATGCTCTCGATGCCCGCCACCGCGCCCGATCTCGCGATTCACAAACTCGTGAACGTGTGCCCGGCGAACCGCACGCGCGGGTTGCCGACCATTCACGGCCAGGTGATGGCAAGCGACGCCGATACGGGCGAGACGCGCTTCATTCTCGACGGCCCGACGGTCACCGGCCGCCGCACCGCCGCGATGACGATGCTCGGTATCCAGACGTTTCTGCCCGCCGCGCCGCGCGATGTCTTGCTGATCGGCGCGGGCACGCAGTCGGCGAATCATCTGGAAGCGATCGCGGAACTGTTTCCGGATGCGCTCATCCGCGTGCGCGGCACTTCCGGCGCGCGCGCGCAGGCGTTCTGCGACGCGCACCGCGCCGTGGCGCCGCGCGCGCAGCCGCAGCAGGACGCGCACGTGCCGGATTCCGTCGACCTCGTGATCACGCTGACCACGAGCAAGACAGCGGTCTACGACGAGGTGCCGCGCGCGGACCGGCTCGTGATCGGTGTCGGCGCGTTCACGCCGGATGCGGTGGAGATCGGCGCGCGCACGCTGCTGGGCAGTGCGCTCTTCGTCGACGACCTCGCGGGCGCGAAGCACGAGGCCGGCGATTACATCCAGGCCGGCATCGACTGGAACGCGGTGACGGCGATTGCATCCGTGCTGGCCGCCGGAACTGCTCCGCTCGCGAGCGGCACGCCGGTCGTGTTCAAGACGGTGGGGTGTGCTGCGTGGGATCTCGCCGCCTGCCGCGTCGCACGGGCCGCGTTAAGCGACGGCTGACAAATCTTTCACGCCAGGCGAGCGCGAACCCGTTCCCGCTTGCGGGAATCGCGGCAAAGCTGGGCAAAGCGCGGCAAAGCGTGCCGAACCGTGGATCAGCGACCACGATAGAGGCGTGCCGCGCGTGCAAACAATCTCAAAACGTTGCACCATAGGCGTTCGCGAAAAAACGCCCGGCGCGCCGTGCTTTTTCCGCTTCTGACCGACATTCTTACCGGTGCATTGCGCTATGACGAACCAGACCACCCAGGCCTCGCCCGAATTGCCGCTCGACATGATCATCTTCGGGGGCGGCGGCGACCTGTCGGCCCGCAAGCTGCTGCCTGCGCTGTATATGGCGCACCAGCACTGCAATCTGCCCGCGAACACGCGCATTCTGGCGATCGGGCGTAAAAACTGGACGCGCGACGACTATCTCGCGTTCATGGAAGAGCATTCGAAGCCGTTTGTCGAACACAAGGCGCTCGACCCGGCATCGTGGGACAAATTCCTGTCGCTGTTCGAATACGTGCGCGTCGATGTCGACTCCGCCGCCGACTACGCGCGTCTCGCCGAAGCATCGCGTCCCGGCGTGCGCCGCGTGTTCTATCTCGCCACCGCGCCCGCGCTCTTCACGACGATCTGCGACAACCTCGCCGCGGTCGGTCTCGTCGACGAACATTCGCGCGTCGTGCTGGAAAAGCCGCTGGGTCACGATCTGGCTTCGGCGCGGGAGATCAACCATTCGGTGGGTCAGCACTTCGCGGAAACGCAGATCTATCGCATCGACCATTACCTCGGCAAGGAAACGGTGCAGAACCTGATGGTGCTGCGCTTCGGTAACGCGATTTTCGGGCCGCTGTGGCAGGCGCCGTACATCAAGAGCGTGCAGATCACGGTCGCGGAGGACGTCGGCGTGGGCAGCCGCGCCGGCTTCTACGACGAAACCGGCGCGCTGCGCGACATGGTGCAGAACCACCTGCTGCAACTGCTGTGCATCGTCGCGATGGAGCCGCCGGTGTCGCTCGACCCCGATGCGGTGCGCGACGAGAAGCTGAAGGTGCTGCGCTCGCTGCGCCGCATGACCGATGAGGACATCGCACGCGATACGGTGCGCGGCCAGTACACCGCGGGCGCGGTCGGCGGCGAGCCGGTGAAGGGCTATCTGCAGGAAGACAACGTGCCGGCCGACAGCCGCGCGGAAACCTTCGTCGCGTTGCGCGCGCATATCAACAACTGGCGCTGGGCGAACGTGCCGTTCTATCTGCGCACCGGCAAGCGCATGCAGAAGAAGGTGTCGGAAATCGTGATCGAGTTTGCCGATCTGCCGTTCGCGATCATTCCGGCCGGTCCGCGCAACTACGGCAACCGTCTCGTGATCCAGTTGCAGCCGGCCGAGTCGATCCAGTTGCAGATGCTCGCGAAAGAGCCGGGCAGCGGTCTCAAGATGCTGCCGGTGAACCTGAATCTCGATCTCGAGCAGGCGTTCACCGAGCGTCGCGCGGAAGCGTATGAGCGTCTTCTGATCGACGTGGTGCGTGGGCGCCTCACGCACTTCATGCGCCGCGACGAACTCGAAGCCGCATGGACGTGGGTCGAGCCGATCATCGAAGGCTGGAAGCGCTCCGGCGACAGGCCCCGCAACTACACGGCGGGAACGTTCGGGCCCGCGGCATCGTCGGCGTTGATGGCGCGTGAAAACAACGCGTGGTCGGAAGAGTCGTAATCGCGGTAAAACGCCGGACTGCCCGCGCGTGCGGCAGTCCGGCCGTCGTTATCTTTCCTCTTCATCACCTCACTTCGTCGGGATACACGCCGCGCAATAGCTGACGCACGCGCGACATGTCCTCGCTCGCGTGCTCCGTGCGTTCGAACAGCTCGGCGAGCCAGTCGACGAACGCGCGCACGCGCGGCGACACCTGGCGGTTCTTCACATACGCGACCGAAACCGGCATCGGCGAAGGCTTCCATTGCGGCAGGACCTCGCGCAACTGGCCGGCATCGAGATACGGCTGCGCGGCGATCCGTGCGGGCTGGATCATGCCGAGTCCGCGCAGGCCGCAGGTCAGATACGCCAGCTCGTCGGTCACCTTGACGAAGCCGTTGACCTTCACGTTGAGCGCCTTGCCGCCCACCTCGAAATCGAAATCCACCGCGCGGCCGTTGTGCGCCGACATGCAATTGACCGCGACGTGGTGGTCGAAGTCGTCAAGGCTCACCGGCATGCCGTAGCGTTCGAGATACGCCGGGCTCGCGCAGGTGACGTGTTCGAGCGTGCCGAGCCGGCGCGCGGCGAGACTCGAGTCTGGCAGCTCGCCCAGCTGGATGCTGCAATCCACCGCTTCGCCGACGAGATCGACCGCGCGGTTGCTCACGCCGATCGTGAGATCGACGTTCGGATAGCGCGCATGAAAATCGTCGAGCGCGGGCAGCACGAGCGCGGTCGCCACGGTGCCCGGCATCTCGACGCGCAGACGGCCGCTAAGCCTGTCGGTTGCCTGATGCAGGCTCGCTTCCATTTCGTCGATGTCGGCAAGAATCTGCGCGCAACGTTCGTAGTACGCCGCGCCTTCGACGGTCAGGCTCAGACGCCGCGTCGTACGCACGAGCAGTTGTGTGCCGAGCAGCGCTTCGAGATTCTGGACAGTGGTGGTGACAGTGGCGCGCGGCATGTCGAGCGACTGGGCCGCGCGGGTAAAACTATTGGTATCGACGATGCGGATAAAAGTACGCATCGCCTGAATACGATCAATCACGGGCAATCTCCTCGTCAAGACGGACTAGAGACGTGCCAAAGACCCGCCGTGTGACGCAATACGGATGCTCAGGCAGTGTTTATATCGTACGGCTCAGCCGTGATGCAGGGAATGGCGGGGACTCCGGACGATTTGCCTGTTTCTCCTGGATTCAGGAGAAACAGCGTTGAAGCGCTAAAGACAGAGGTGTGATGCGGATGCATCACATGCGTTTAGAACGAAAAGGGGACAACGGAGTCATCCGGCGAAGAATGACCGCCAAAAGCAGCAGGCCGCGCGATCGAACCGCGCGGCCTGCATCGAGCCGCAAGACTGCCGCTTCAGTTGCGCGATTACTTGCGCATCGAATCGATGTCGATCACGAAGCGGTATTTCACATCGCTTTTCAGCATGCGTTCATACGCATCGTTGATCTTCTGCATCGGGATCATCTCGATGTCGGCCGTGAGGCCGTGCTCGCCGCAGAAGTCGAGCATTTCCTGCGTTTCCGCGATGCCGCCGATCAGCGAACCCGCAAGACGGCGGCGCTTCATGATCAGGTTGAACACCTGCGGCGACGGGTGATCGTGCTCCGGTGCGCCAACCAGTGTCATCGTGCCGTCGCGTTTCAACAGGTTGATGAACGGGTTCAGGTCGTGCTGCGCGGCCACTGTGTTGACGATCAGATCGAAGCTGTTCGCATGCGCGGCCATCTCGTCCGGGTTTCGGGTGATCACGACTTCATCGGCGCCGAGTCGTTTCGCGTCTTCGATCTTCGATGTCGACGTCGTGAACAGCACGACGTGCGCGCCCATCGCATGCGCGATCTTGACGCCCATGTGGCCGAGCCCGCCGAGGCCCACGATACCGACCTTCCTGCCCGGGCCCGCGCCCCACTGGCGCAGCGGCGAATACGTGGTGATGCCCGCGCACAGCAGCGGCGCGACGCCGGCCGGATCGAGGTTCTTCGGCACGCGCAGCACAAACGCTTCATCGACGACGAGCGCCGTCGAGTAGCCGCCGTACGTGTTTTCGCCGGTCTCGCGATCCTGGCCGTTATACGTGCCGACAAAACCGACCTCACAATACTGCTCGAGACCTTCCTTGCAACTCGGACACGTGCGGCACGAATCGACAAGACAGCCGACGCCCACCAGGTCGCCGACCTTGTGGTTCGAAACCTGCGGGCCGACGGCCGTCACGCGGCCGACAATCTCGTGACCCGGAACGGCCGGATATACCGTGTTCTTCCATTCATCGCGCGCTGTATGCAGGTCGGAGTGACACACTCCGCAGAACAGCACGTCCATCTGCACGTCGTGATCGCGCAGCGCGCGGCGCTGAAGCTCGAACGGGACGAGCTTCGATGTGGCGTCGTGCGCGGCGTAGGCATGAGTCGTGTTCACAGGACCTCCAGGAAAAATGTAAGCGCGACAGCGGGTGTCGAGGGGCAGTGCCGATGGGTTGCCGGGCGTGCCGGCAGGGTTCCCATCGTAGGGCCCGCGGTCATTCGGGGATAGACCTGATCGTCTTGAAGGTTTGCCTGATTCTCCTGGACATGCACACCCACGGTGGATTGGTGCTAGATTCGGAGCCTTATTCTCCTGAC
>CALFSF010000444.1 GCA_937917025.1 uncultured Paraburkholderia sp. | reverse complement strand
AAATGACGCGTGAGCAGCGGAATATCCTCGCTGCGTTCGCGCAACGCCGGCAGCCGCAGACGGATCACGTTGAGACGGTGATACAGATCCTCGCGGAACAAACCCTGGCGCACGCGCGCTTCGAGATTCTGGTGCGTCGCCGCGATGACCCGCACGTTGGCACGCAACGGATTGTGACCGCCGACACGATAGAACTGCCCATCCGACAGCACGCGCAACAGACGCGTCTGCAAATCGAACGGCATATCGCCGATTTCGTCGAGAAAGAGCGTGCCGTTCTCGGCCTGCTCGAAGCGGCCTTGCCGCATCGCCTGCGCGCCGGTGAACGCGCCACGCTCGTGGCCGAACAGTTCGGATTCCAGCAGGTCTTTCGGAATCGCCGCCGTGTTGAGCGCGATGAACGGACCGTTCGCGCGCGGGCTATGACGGTGCAGCGCGCGTGCAACAAGCTCCTTGCCGGTGCCTGATTCGCCGGTGATGAGCACGGTCGCCGCGGAATGGGACAGCCGGCTGATCGCGCGAAACATGTCCTGCATCGCGGGTGCCTGGCCGAGCAGGGCCGGTGCATCCGCGAGGCGGTCGTCCCACGTCTGCTCGCCACGCATGCTTTCGTCGACCGCGCGGCGAATCAGTTCGACCGCCTTGTCGACGTCGAACGGCTTGGCGAGATATTCGAACGCGCCACCCTGGAACGCAGCAACCGCGCTGTCCAGATCGGAGAAGGCCGTCATGATGATGACGGGCAGACCCGGCACGCGGTCGCGCACGGTCTGCAACAGCTCGAGGCCGGAGCCGCCCGGCATGCGGATGTCGGACACCAGCACCTGCGGGCTGTCGTGATCCAGCGCGCCCGCCGCCTCGCGCACGTTCGCGAAACTGCGCGTCGCGAAATTTTCCCGTGCGAGGGCTTTTTCGAGCACCCAGCGAATCGATTGATCGTCGTCTACTATCCAGATCGGCTTCATATGGTCGTTCGGAAGTCTTGAGGTGCGTCAGCGTGTGTGCTGTATGCGCTGTCTTTCGCATGCCTGCCCGTGATGAACGGACGATTATTCGAGAGGCAGCAGGATCTGAAACTCGGTGTGACCCGGCCGGCTTTCCACTTCGATCAGACCGTCGTGCTGTTGTACGAATGTCTGCGCGAGCGTCAGGCCAAGACCGCTACCATCCTCGCGCCCCGAAACGAGCGGATAGAAGATGCGGTCCCGGATGTCCTCGGGAATACCGGGACCGTTATCGATGATATGCAAGTCCAGTGCCAGCTTACAAAGACGTTTCGCAATCGTGACCTTGCGCGCGACGCGCGTGCGCAATTCAATACGCGCATCGCCCTGCGCGATACGTTCGCGTAACGCTTCGGCTGCGTTGCGCACGATGTTCAGGAGCGCCTGGATCAACTGCTCCTTGTCGCCGCGCAGGTCGGGCACGCTCACGTCGTAGTCGCGCCCGATCGTGAGGCCGCGCGGGAACTCCGCGAGGATCACCGCGCGCACGCGCTCGCACACTTCGTGAATGTTCACGTCGCCGACGATATGCGGATGACGGTGCGGTTCGAGCAGCCGGTCGACGAGCGTCTGCAGCCGGTCGGATTCCTTGATGACAACCTGCGTGTACTCGCGCAGCTCGTCGCGCTCACGCGCGGTCAACTCGAATTCGAGCAGTTGCGCGGCGCCCCGGATGCCGCCGAGCGGGTTCTTGATTTCGTGCGCGAGATTGCGGATCAACTGCTTGTTCACCGCGGTCAGGTCCTGGATGCGCTCTTCGCGATCGGTGCGCAGATGTCGTTCGTTCTCGAAGAGTTCGAGTAGCACGTAGTCAGGCGCGCTCTCGAGAAACCCGACGATCGCATGCACATGCAGCGGTTCGTGGCCGGGGCGCTCGAGAACCGCGTCCAGATGGGTCGCATGAAAACGGTGTTCGGCGATCGAGGCGATCGTGAGCAGCAACTCGTCCGCGCTCGAGAAAATATCCGGCCACCGCATTTGCGTGAGTTGCCGGCGCGACAGATCGAACATCGATTCGGCGGAAGGATTCGCGAATGCGACGCGCAACGTACGCTTTTCCAGCACGAGCACCACCGTCGGCAACGCTTCGAATCCAGGCAGCAGACCGGATTCGAGGAGCTGGGCCTCGCTCGACAGCGGTTCGGCGTGCCCTTTCCTGGCCTTGATCAGATTCTTCAGATCCATCGTGTATCAATCTGGTCGGTATGAAACGGTGATGACGCGAACACGGCTAACCGGGAGTACAGCAACAGCATCGACAACCTCGCGACTCTTTGCAACGCCGCGCGAACGCTCAACAAAAAAGGGACGGCGCCGCCGTCCCTTCGTGACCGATCGCGAACGTTCGGACGCGCGCTTCGCCTTCCTGCGGCGAAGCGCCATCGCCACTTACAGCGAGTAGTACATTTCGAATTCGATCGGGTGCGTGGTCATCCGGTAGCGTTGCAGCTCGCCTTCCTTCAGTTCCAGATACGCATCCAGCATCGAATCCGTGAACACGCCGCCGCGCGTCAGGAACTCGCGGTCGTTGTGCAATGCGTCCAGCGCCTGGTCGAGGCCGGCACACACGGTCGGGATCTTTGCGTCTTCTTCCGGCGGCAGGTCGTACAGGTTCTTGTCCGCGGCTTCGCCCGGATGGATCTTGTTCTGCACGCCGTCGAGACCGGCCATCATCAGCGCCGAGAAGCACAGGTACGGATTGGCCATCGGGTCCGGGAAGCGCGTTTCGATACGGCGGCCCTTCGGGTTCGACACGTGCGGAATGCGGATCGATGCCGAACGGTTGCGTGCCGAATAGGCCAGCTTCACGGGTGCTTCGAAGTGCGGCACGAGACGCTTGTACGAGTTCGTCGTCGGGTTCGTGATTGCGTTCAGCGCACGGGCGTGCTTGATGATGCCGCCGATGTAGAACAGCGCGAATTCCGACAGGCCCGCGTAGCCGTTACCCGCGAACAGGTTCTGGCCGTCCTTCCAGATCGACTGGTGAACGTGCATGCCCGAACCGTTGTCGCCGACGATCGGCTTCGGCATGAACGTCGCCGTCTTGCCGTACGTGTGCGCCACGTTGTGGACGATGTACTTCAGTTGCTGCGTCCAGTCCGCGCGCTGCACGAGCGTCGAGAACTTCGTGCCGATTTCGTTCTGGCCCTGGCCCGCGACTTCGTGGTGGTGCACTTCGACAGGAATGCCGATCTGCTCGAGCAGCAGACACATTTCCGAGCGGATGTCCTGGAACTGGTCGACCGGCGCGACCGGGAAGTAGCCGCCCTTGGGACCCGGACGGTGACCCGTGTTGCCGCCTTCGAATTCCTTGCCCGACGACCACGGTGCTTCTTCCGAGCCGATCTTCACGAAGCAGCCCGACATGTCCGTGTTCCACTGGACCGAGTCGAAGATGAAGAATTCAGGTTCCGGGCCGAAGAAAGCCGTGTCGCCGAGGCCCGTGCTCTTCAGGTACGCTTCAGCGCGCTTGGCCAGCGAACGCGGGTCGCGTTCATAGCCCTTGCCGTCCGCCGGTTCGACGACATCACAGGTCATGACGAGGGTCGACTCTTCGTAGAACGGGTCGACGAATGCCGTGTCGGGGTCCGGAACGAGCAGCATGTCCGAAGCTTCGATGCCCTTCCAGCCGGCAATCGAAGAACCGTCAAACGCATGGCCGCTTTCAAACTTGTCATCGTCGAAGTGCGACACCGGCACCGAGACGTGTTGCTCCTTGCCGCGCGTGTCGGTGAAACGGAAATCGAC
>CALFSF010000443.1 GCA_937917025.1 uncultured Paraburkholderia sp. | reverse complement strand
TCGGCAGGTTGCGTTCGCGATCGTCGAACCACGTGTACGCGACGTGCAGCGCGAGTGCCGCCGCCGGGCCTTCACCCGCGCCGAGCAGCACGCGGCACGCGAGCAGCACCGCGAAGCTCGCCGGCCACGCGAGCGGCAACTGCGCGACGGCCCAGGTCAGCGCGAGCCCGGCCAGCAGCCATTTGACGTCGATGCGATCGGCGATGAGCCCGAAGCCGACCCCCGATAGCGAAAACAGCAGGAAAAACGCGCTGCCGACGAGGCCGAACTGCGCGTGCGTCAGGTGCATGTCGTGCATCATCGGCAACGCGACGAGGCCGATTACGGCCTTGTCCGCGAAGTTGATCACCATGAACAGGAACAGCGACGCAACGATCACCCAGCGGCGGCTTCCACTGGCCTGCGCGGGCGCCGTCTGCGCGATGCCCAGTCCCGAACCTTGTGCCTCAGGCATGGAGACCTCCCGGGAGGCTGCGGCGGCGCGGCGGGTTCGATTGGCGAGGACGCGCGTGGTGCGCCGCCCGCGAACTGGTTCGCAAGGCTAAATACGTAATGGGCAAAGCTGTCTCCTGTCGACCAGAGTTGACGCTTTAGCGTCTTACTCTGGTCCCATGCAAGTTATTGCGGTCGACCAGAGTTGACGCTTTAGCGTCTTACTCTGGTCCCATGCAACGTGGTTGCGGTGTATGGCACCTCTGACCTCATCCAGGCCTGGGTCGCCGTGTTTTCGCCCATTTGAGGTGGTATAACGGAATAATTCAAGTGCAATCTCTTTATGAGGACGTTGCATAAAATGCATGAGATCAGTTCCCGTCGCCTCACCCATCTTGTCGCGCTCGCCGAGGAAGGCAGCTTCGCGCGCGCCGCTGAGCGCGTGCATCTGAGCCAGCCGGCGCTGAGCCGCAGTATCCAGGCGCTGGAAGACGAACTCGGCATGAAACTTTTCGATCGCGCCACGCGGGGTGTCGCGGTGACCGCGGCCGGGCGTCTGCTCGTGGAACGGGCGCGGCGCGTGCTGTTCGAAACCCGCTGTCTTTTTCGCGACGTCGAACTGCTCGCCGCGCATGAACTCGGCGAGGTGCGCATCGGGCTGGGCCCGTACGTCGCTGCAATTTTACTGCCCGATCTGCTGGTCGAGTTCGCGCAGCGTTTTCCCAAGATCAAGGTATCGATCGAACTGGGCGACGGCGAGGTACTGCTCGCCAAGCTGCGCACCGAGCAGATCGATTTTCTCGTGACCGACCGGCGTGTGCCCCCCATCGTGCCGGACGTGACGATGCACCGGCTGCCGCGTCACGAGGGAGGATGGTTCGTGCGCCCCGGACATCCGCTGCTGACGGGCGCTGCGGTACCGCTGTCGGCGCTGCGGGAGTTTCCGCTCGTATCGGTATCGCTGCCCGCGTTCATGAAGGATGCGTTGCACCGGATGCTCAAGTTCCGTTCGCACGAACAGATTCCGCTGCAGACCGAGTGCAACGATATCGCGGTGCTAAAGGGCGTGGTTGCGCAGACCGACGCCGTGATGTTCTCGACGGCGTCCGCCGTGCGGCGCGACCTCGGCGCGCGGCGGCTCGCGCGCGTCACGCTGAGCAATGCGCCCAGAATGGGGCTCGAATTCGCGCTCGTATCGCTTGCCGAGCGCACGCCTTCGCCCGCCGCGCGTTCCGCGCTGGCGATCGCGGAACAGGTGATGTCCGACGCGAAAACCGAGGCCGGGAACTTCCTGCACGCGATCGCATAGACCGGGGACTTTCCCTGGATGCCGTTGACAACGGCCACCCGATCGCGGACGATCCGGAATTCGGATTCCGGTTCGATGCCCGCTGGCATCACACCGTGAGACGCCACGAAATACCGCCAGATTGCCGCGACACGCATGCCCACCGCTCAACGACGCCCCCGCGAGCCGCGCCAGACCACCAGCGCTCCGCTTCAGACCCGCAGTCAGCTCGGCTTCGCGAAGATGCTGGAGGCGGGGCGCGCGCTGATCGAGGAGAGCGGCAATCTCGATGACCTGTCGATCACGGATATCGTCGAGCGCGCGGGGACGTCGATCGGCGCGTTCTACCGGCGCTTCGACAACAAGGACACGTTTTTCGACGTCGTGCAGGAACGCGTGATTGCCGAAGGGCTCGACAAGGTACGCGAAGCGCTGGCATCCGACGCGGTCTGGCAGTCAAACGACGCGGGCGCTATCGCCGATGCGATGATCCAGCTGTACCTGCGCGCATTTCGCCGCAACCGCGGGCTGTATCACGCGTCGCTCCTGCGCGCGTCGCAGCGCAAATCGACCTGGGACGCGATCCGCCACAGCAACAACGAAGTCCAGGCGCTGATCGTGCCGAAACTCGTCGCTGCCCTCGTGCTCACCGTCGGCCCGAAAGCGGAGCGCGCCGCGCTCGAATTCGAAGTGCTCGCCGCGTTGCAGTTGATGCTCGGCATGCTGCTGAACAGTGTGCTGAACGACCCGGGACCGCTGTCGCTGACGAGCCGCCGTTTTGCGCCTTACCTTCAGCGTCAGTTCCGCCGTTGCCTCGATCTGCCGGCAGCGTAGTATTTTTTTCGCATAAAACGGAACAGGAATTCCGATATCGTTTCTGGAGACGCCGTATGCCGGCACTCGCCACGCGATAACGCAGGCACGCGGCGATGCATGCCGACCCGACGCAAAAATGGAGAAGACATGGAAAAAATCTGGCTGAAATCGTACCCGCCCGGCGTGCCCGCGGAAATCGACACCCCGCCGCACGGCTCGCTCGCCGAGCTGCTCGAAGCGGCCTTTCTCACGTTCGCGACGCGCACCGCGTTCGTCTGCATGGGGCGCGAGCTGTCCTACGCCGAGCTCGATAACCGCTCGCGCGCGCTGGCCGCGTGGTTCCAGTCGCAAGGGCTCGAACCCGGCGCGCGGATCGCCGTGATGTTGCCGAACCTGTTGCAGTATCCGGTGACGCTCGCCGCGATCCTGCGCGCCGGTTATGTCGTCGTGAACGTGAATCCGCTGTACACGGCGCGCGAACTGGAACATCAGCTGAACGACAGCGGCGCGCAGGCGCTCGTGCTGCTCGACGCGTTCCTGCCGACGTTCAACGCGCTCGGGCGCGATACGAAGGTGCGTCATGTGGTGGTGGCGTCGACGAACGATCAGGTGGACACGGTGCCCGCTTCGCACGTGACGTTCGAACAGGCGCTCGCACAGGGCGCTAACGCGCCTTTCACGCGCGTCGCCATTTCGCCCGACGACGTCGCCGTGCTGCAATACACCGGCGGCACGACCGGCGTGTCGAAAGGCGCGACACTGCTGCATCGCAACCTGATCGCGAACGTGCTGCAATCCGAAGCATGGCGCGAAGCGGCCGTGCGCGGCCGCGACGATATCGGGCAGTACGTCACCGTCATCGCGCTGCCGCTGTATCACGTGTTCGGGCTCACCGTGTGCGGGCTGCTGTCGATGCGAACCGGCGGCCTCGGCATTCTGATCCCGAATCCGCGCGATATTCCCGCGATGGTTCGCACGCTGCGCGGTTTTGCGATCAACGCGTTTCCGGCGGTGAACACGCTCTTCAACGCGCTCGTCAACGATCCGGATTTCGCGTCGCTCGATTTCTCGAAGCTGGTTCAGGCGACGGGCGGCGGCATGGCCGTTCAGCAGGCGGTCGCGGCGCGCTGGCAGGCGGTGACGGGAGTGCCGATCGTCGAAGGTTACGGGTTGTCGGAAACATCGCCTTCGGTCAGCAGCAATCCGCCCGGCGCGACGGCGTTCAGCGGCTCGATCGGCGTGCCGCTGCCGTCGACGGAAATCTCGATTCGCGACGACGACGGCCGCGAAATGCCGCCAGGCGAGCCAGGCGAAATCTGCATTCGCGGGCCGCAGGTGATGGCGGGCTACTGGAACCGTCCGGAAGAAACGGCGAGCGTGATGACGCCCGACGGCTTCTTTCGCTCGGGCGACATCGGCGTGATGAACGAGCGCGGTTTCGTGAAGCTCGTCGATCGCAAGAAGGACATGATCATCGTGTCGGGCTTCAACGTCTATCCGAACGAGATCGAGGATGTTGTCGCGAAACATCCGGGTGTCTTCGAAGTGGTCGCGCTCGGCGTGCCGGACGCGCATTCGGGCGAAGTCGTGAAGCTCTTCATCGTCAGGAAAGATCCGGCGCTTTCGCAGGCGGACATCTTCGCATTTTGCGCACAGCAGCTCACCGGCTACAAGCGTCCGAAGCTGATCGAATTTCGCACCGAACTGCCGAAGAGCGCGGTCGGCAAGATCCTGCGGCGCGCACTGCGTGACGGCGCCGGCTGAGTTGGGCGCCAGCGGCTTCGCAGGTTCCTTGGTACATTTACGTCCTCGACATCACATGCAACAGGGGGTCTACGATGCGCCTGCTTCACACCATGCTCCGGGTCGGCAATCTCGACCGTTCGATCGCTTTCTATACCGAACTGCTCGGCATGAAAGTGTTGCGCCGCAACGACTATCCGGAAGGAAAATTCACGCTTGCGTTCGTCGGCTACGAAGACGAACGCAATGGCACCGTGCTCGAACTCACGCATAACTGGGACACGGAATCGTATGAGATGGGCACCGCGTTCGGCCATCTGGCCGTCGAAGTCGACGACGCCTACGCCGCATGCGAAAAGATCAAGGCGCAAGGCGGCACGGTGGTGCGCGAAGCCGGTCCGATGAAACACGGCACGACCGTCATCGCGTTCGTGACCGATCCGGACGGCTACAAGATCGAATTCATCCAGAAGAAACCGTAACGCCCGCACACCGCACGCCGCATGTGCAGCGCGGCAACAAAACAGAAGGCCCGCTTTGCAAGCGGGCCTTCTGCATGTTCGCGAGGTTCGCGCGATGTCAAAGCGTGGGCAGCAATTCCGGCGGATGATGCTTGAGCGTTTGCCGCGCTTCGCGGAACTCGGGAAAGATCGACTCGACCGTTTCCCAGAAGCGCGGGCTGTGGTTCATCTCGCGAAGATGCGCGAGTTCGTGCGCGACGACGTAATCGATGATCGAAAGCGGAAAGTGGATCAACCGCCAGTTGAGGCGAATGCGTCCGTCGCTGGAACAGCTGCCCCAGCGCGTCGCCGCTGAAGACAACGCGTATGCGCGATAATCCACGCCGAGCTTCCCGGCATAGATCGTGAGCCGCTCGCCGAAGATCCGTTTCGCCTCGTTCTGCAGCCAGCCCTGCACGCGGTCCTTGATCTGCTGCGGATCGGCGTGCTGCGGCAGGGGCAGCAGGAGCGCCGCGTGGCGCGCATCGAACGCGAGCGTGCCGCGTGAAGCCGCCAGCGTCACGCTGACGGGCTTGCCGAGATACGGCACCTGCGCGCCATCTTTCCAGTCGATCTGCGGCAGCGCGCGCTGCTCGACGCGGTTCTGCCATTCGTTGAGCTTCGTGAAAATCCAGCGCTGCTTTTCGGTGATGGCCGTTTCGATATCGGCGAGCGTGACCCAGCGCGGCGCGGTGATCGTGAGCCCCGTGCTGTCGATCGCGAAACCGATCGACCGGCGCGCCGAGCGCTTCAGCAGATAGTGGAGCGTCCGCGGACCGAGCGTGAGGCTGCGCAGCTTCGTGCCGTCGGGCGCGTACTGGGCGCCCGGCTTCTGCGACGAAGGCGGCGTCAGAGAGGATGGGGGGGGCGCGGGAGAAGGCGGCATCGGGACAGCCGGCTCGGCAAAGAGCGGCAGGTCGAGTTGCCGGCTATCGAGCGCCGCAGCGGGCTGCGGCTTGGGAGACTTCTGCATCGGCTTCGGCTTCGCGCTATACGCCACGTGATGGCGTGGGGCGCGTCAGATTCGGGCAGCGGCAGGCGCGCCTGGCGCAGCGCTGTACGCAGCAGGATCGATGCGACGCATTTCTGCTTCGATCCACGTTTCGACGCGCGTGTTCACTTCGTCGGGCGTAAGCCCCGTTGTCTCAATCGGCTTGCCGATCGACACTGTGACTATACCCGGATATTTGATGAACGAGTTGCGCGGCCACACGCGGCCCGCGTTGTGCGCGATCGGCACGACCGGTGCGCCCGTCGCGATCGCAAAGCGCGGGCCGCCGGTCTTGTACTTGCCCTGCTTGCCCGTCGGCGTACGCGTGCCTTCCGGGAACATGATGACCCATGCGCCTTCGGCCATGCGCGCCTTGCCTTGCCTGATCACGGAGTCGAACGCGTACTTGCCTTCCTTGCGATCGATGTGAACCATCTTCAGCATGCCGAGCGCCCATCCGAAGAACGGCACGAAGAGCAGCTCGCGCTTGAACACATAGCAGAGCGGTCGCGGCATCAGCGCTGGAAACGCGAGTGTTTCCCACGCCGACTGATGCTTCGACAGCAGCACGGCGGGGCCGTCGGGCAGATTCTCGAAACCTTCGATCCGGTAGCGGATGCCGGTCAGCCAGCGCGCGACGTGCAGCGTCGACGCACACCAGCCCGCGGCCATCCAGTAGCGGTTATCGGCACGCATGAACGGAAACGCGATGAAGCACGCGGTCGCGTACGGCACGGTGAATACGACGAAATAGATCAGCAGCAGGAGCGAACGGATAAAGCGCATCGGCGTGGTCAATCCATGAAAGTGATGCGTGCGGGCCGCATCACTCGAGTTCTTCTGAGAGGAAGTCGAGCGAGAACGCGCGCAGGTCCTCATGCACGATCGTGCCTTCCGGCAGGCCGCCCGCAGCGAGCGTTTTCTTGCCCTTGCCCGTCAGCACCAGATGCGGAATAAAACCGAGCGCCGCGGCCGCCTGCAGATCGCGCAGCGCATCGCCGACGCACGGCGTTTCTTCCGGATCGATCTCGAAGCGTTCGGCGATCATCTTCAGCATGCCGGGCTTCGGCTTGCGGCATTCGCATTGATCTTCCGCCGTATGCGGGCAGAAGAACACCGCGTCGATACGGCCGCCGACTGCCGCGACCATCTTGTGCATCTTCAGATGCATCGCGTTCAGCGTGTTCATGTCGAAAAGGCCGCGCCCGATGCCCGACTGGTTCGTCGCGACCGCGATGCGATATCCCGCCTGGGTCAGGCGCGCGATTGCTTCGAGCGCGCCCGGCAGCGGGATCCATTCGTCCGGCGATTTGATGTACGCGTCCGAATCGACGTTGATTACGCCGTCGCGGTCGAGCACTATGATTTTTTTCGCGCTGGTCGGCATGATGGGGCGCTCAGGCGGCGAGCCGCGAAATATCGGCGACGCAGTTCATCTGCTGATGCAGTGCACCGAGGAGCGCCAGCCGGTTTGCGCGCAACGCCGGGTCTTCGGCGTTGACCATGACGTCGTTGAAGAACGCATCGACCGGTTCGCGCAACGCGGCAAGCGCGGTGAGCGCGCCCGTGTAGTTGCGCCCGGCGAGTTGCGCCTGCACGCGTGGCGCAACCTGTTCGAGCTGCGCGTACAGCGCCTTTTCCGCCGGTTCGACGAAGAGCGCGGGCTGCACGCCACCTGCCGTCGCGCCTTCCGACTTCTTCAGGATGTTCGAGATCCGCTTGTTCGCCGCCGCGAGCGAGGCCGCTTCGGCGAGCGCCGCGAATTCGCGCACCGCGTCGAGCCGCGCCACGATGTCATCGAGGCGCGTCGGGTTCAGCGCGAGCACCGCATCGATTTCACCTGCCGCATGGCCGCGTTCACGCAACAGGCCCTTCAGGCGGTCCATGCTGAATTCGTAGATCGCCGCTGTCGAATCGGCGACGTTCGGCACCGATGCGAACTGCGCATACGCCGCGCGCAGCAGTTCGACGAGGTCGACCGGCAACTGCTTCTCGACGAGAATACGCAGCACGCCCAGCGCATGACGGCGCAGCGCGAACGGGTCTTTTTCGCCCGTCGGCTGCAGGCCGATGCCCCAGATGCCGACGAGCGTTTCGAGCTTGTCCGCGAGCGCGACGATCGTGCCGGTGGTGGTGGCCGGCAGCGCATCGCCCGAGAAACGCGGCTGATAGTGTTCCGAGCACGCGAGCGCGACTTCTTCCGGCTCGCCGTCGTGGCGCGCATAGTACGTGCCCATCGTGCCCTGCAGTTCCGGGAATTCGCCGACCATGTCGGTGATCAGGTCGGCCTTCGCGAGCCGCGCCGCGCGCTTTGCGAGCGCGACGTCGGCGTTCAGCATGCCGGCGATCGCGCCCGCCAGCGCTTCGACGCGTTCGACGCGTTGCAGCGCCGAGCCGAGCTTGTTGTGATACACGACGTTCGCGAGCAGCGGCACGCGATCGGCGAGCGGCTTCTTCTTGTCCTGCGTGAAGAAGAACTTCGCATCGGCAAGACGCGGACGCACCACGCGCTCATTGCCTTCGATGATGTCACCCGGCGTCTTCGTCTCGATGTTCGAGACGATCAGGAAACGCGAGCGCAGTTTGCCCGCCGCATCGGTGAGCGCGAAATACTTCTGGTTCGTCTGCATCGTGAGAATCAGGCATTCCTGCGGCACCTGCAGGAATTCGTCCTCGAAGTTACAGGCGTACACAGCCGGCCATTCGACGAGCGACGTCACTTCGTCGAGCAGCGCTTCGGGCATCACGACCTGGTCGCCTTCAGCCTGCGCGAGCAGATGCTTGCGGATCGTTTCCTTGCGCTCCGCGAAATTCGCGATCACGCGGCCCTTGTGCATCAGCGTTTCCGCGTAGGCGTCGGCGTGCTGGATCTGCACGAAACCTTCCGACAGGAAACGATGGCCGAGCGTCGTGTCGTCGGCGTCGACGCCGAGCGCGCTGACGGGCACGACCGTGTCGCCATGCAGCGCGGTCAGGCGATGCGCCGGACGCACGAACTGCACGTTGGCGCCGTCGGGACGCTGATATGTCATGACCTTCGGGATCGGCAGCTTTGCCAGCGTTTCGTCGAGCGCGGCCTGCAGGCCTTCGGCGAGCGTCGCGCCTGGTGCCGCATAGCGCAGGAAAAATGCTTCGGCCTTGCCGTCCGATGCGCGTTCGAGATCGTGTACCGGGAAATCGGGGAAGCCGAGCGCCGCGAGTTTCTTCGCGAGCGGCGCGGTGGGCTGGCCGTCCTTGTCGAGCGCCACCGATACGGGCAGCACCTTCTCGCGCACATGCTTTTCGGGCGCGACGTCGCGCACGTTCTGGATGACGATCGCGAGACGCCGCGGGGTGGCGTAACGTTCGAACGACGGTTCGCCGTCGATCAGGTCGCGCGCCGCGAGGCGCTGCGCGATGCCTTCGGCGAATGCGTCGCCGAGACGCGCGAGCGCTTTCGGCGGCAGTTCCTCGGTCAGCAGTTCGACGAGCAGGGTGTGTTGGGGATGAGTCATGTGTTCGTGGTCTCGTCAGTCCGGATCGATCTTGCGTTCGACTTTGAGCGGCGGCGCCCAGGCGGGCATCGCGGCGTCCTGTGCATCGGTGGTGAGGCCGGGCACGCCGTGCACCGGATTGCCGAGCATCGGGAAGCCGAGCTTCTCGCGCGAATCGTAATAGGCCTGGGCAACGAGGCGCGACAGCGCGCGGATGCGGCCGATATACGCCGCGCGCTCCGTCACGGAAATGGCGCCGCGCGCGTCGAGCAGGTTGAACGTATGGCCGGCCTTCAGCACGAGTTCGTACGCGGGCAATGCGATCTGCGCGTCGATCATGCGCTTCGCTTCCGCTTCGTAGCTGTTGAAGAACGTGAACAGCAGGTCGACGTTCGCGTGTTCGAAGTTGTACGTCGACTGTTCGACTTCGTTCTGGTGATACACGTCGCCGTACGTGAGGCGACGCATTTCCGGACCGTTCGGGCCTTGTTCTTCCCATTCGGTCCAGACGAGGTCGTACACGTTCTCGACCTTCTGCAGATACATCGCGAGACGTTCGAGCCCGTAGGTGATTTCTCCGAGCACCGGCTTGCAGTCGAGACCGCCCACCTGCTGGAAATACGTGAACTGCGTGACTTCCATGCCGTTCAACCAGACTTCCCAGCCGAGGCCCCACGCGCCGAGCGTCGGGTTCTCCCAGTCGTCCTCGACGAAGCGCACGTCGTTCTGCTTCAGGTCGAAGCAGAGTGCTTCGAGCGAGCCGAGATACAGGTCGAGGATGTTTTCCGGCGCCGGCTTCAGCACCACCTGGTACTGGTAGTAGTGCTGCAGACGGTTCGGATTTTCGCCGTAGCGGCCGTCTTTCGGCCGGCGCGACGGCTGGACGTCTGCGGCGCGCCACGGCTCGGGGCCGATCGCGCGCAGGAACGTGTGAACGTGAGACGTGCCCGCGCCGACTTCCATGTCGATCGGCTGGAGCAGCGCGCAACCCTGCTTGTCCCAGTAGGATTGCAGCGTCAGGATGATTTGCTGAAACGTGAGCATGAAGTGCCTTTCAGGCAGGACGCGGTCCGCGGCCCGATTGCTGGATGCGCAGAGATGCCGCGCACAGCAAGTCGGCCGGTCGCGCGGCCCAGGTGCTAAAACGTTGAATTTTACCGGATTGACGGTGCGTTGAGACTTTCCGCGGTGCTCAGGCGTTGTGTTCGTCGTTTTCGTCGTCGTTCTGGTCGTCACGCAGACCGCTTTTGCCGTTCTGCCGCCCCGGCCCAAACGCAAACCCGAATGCGAGCAGCAGCAGCGAAACCGCCAGCACCGTGTTGTTGCCGCTCGTCACGTACGGCGTTTCCCCCGCCGTGCCCTGCACGGTCGCTTCGAGCGAGCCTTTCGTGTACACGGGCAGGCGCGCGATCACCTTGCCCTGCGCATCGATAGCCGCCGTGGTGCCGGTGTTCGTCGCGCGCAGCATCGGCCGGCCGGTTTCCAGCGAGCGCATCCGTGCAATCTGCAGATGCTGGTCGAGCGCGATCGTGTCGCCGAACCACGCGAGGTTCGTCGAGTTGACGAGCACGCCCGGCGACGCGTCGCTCTCGCGCACGGTACGCGCGATCTCCTCGCCGAAGATGTCCTCGTAGCAGATATCGAGCGCTATTGGCTGGTTGTGAACCATGAACGGCTTTTGCACCGGATCGCCAC
>CALFSF010000442.1 GCA_937917025.1 uncultured Paraburkholderia sp. | reverse complement strand
CTGTGTTCGACGAGCGAGGAAGAAATTCGCAGCCGACATAGCCTGTGTAGCCGAGCGAATCGAGCAGTTCGAACAGGAACGGGTAGTTGATTTCGCCGGTGCCCGGTTCGTTACGGCCGGGGTTGTCGGCGAGCTGGATGTGCGCGATCTGCGGCAGGTTCTTTTTGATCGTCGCCGCGAGTTCGCCTTCCATGCGCTGCATGTGATAGATGTCGTATTGCAGGAACAGGTTGTCCGAACCGACGGCGCGAATCACGTCGAGACCTTCCGACGAGCGGTTCAGCGCGAAGCCGGGAATATCGTACGAGTTGCACGGCTCGACCAGCAGCCGGATGCCTTCTTTCTTGAGCGCCTGCGCGGCAAAACGCAGGTTGTCGACGATCGTCGAGCGCGCCTTGTCGGCGTCGATGCCGGCCGTCGGAATGCCGACGAGGCAGTTCAGCTGCGGCACGTTCAGCGCTTTCGCGTAGTCGATCGCGCGCCCGACGCCTTCCTGGAACTCGCCGACCCGCTCCGGCAGGCACGCGATGCCGCGCTCTCCGGCCTCCCAGTTGCCCGCGGGCAGGTTGTGCAGCACGAGTTTCAGGCGGTTCTGCTGGAGACGTTCGGCCAGTTCGGCCGCCTTGAACGGATAGGGGAACAGGAATTCGACGGCGTTAAAGCCCACGTTCGCCGCCGCCGCGAAGCGGTCGAGGAACGGGACTTCGTTGAACAGCATGGTCAGGTTGGCTGCGAATTTCGGCATGGTGTCAGTGGTTTCCGGCTGGTCGGTCAGTTGAAAAAAGAAGCTCAGTCGAGTGTACTGATCGCGGTCGGCGCGTCTTCGTGCCTTGCGGCGAGTTCCTCGAACTCGTTGATCGCGTCGATCTCGGTGCCCATCGAAATGTTCGTCACGCGTTCCAGAATCACTTCGACGATCACCGGCACGTTGAACTCGGAGAGCATCGACTGTGCACGTTGGAGCGCCGGCTTGAGTTCTTCCGGCTTGAACACGCGGATCGCCTTGCAGCCGAGACCCTCGGCCACCGCGACGTGATCGACGCCATAGCCCTTCACTTCCGGCGCGTTGATGTTGTCGAACGCGAGCTGCACGCAGAAGTCCATGTCGAACGCGCGCTGTGCCTGGCGGATCAGCCCGAGGTACGAGTTGTTCACGACCACGTGCACGTACGGCAGGTTGAACTGCGCACCGACGGCCAGCTCCTCGATCATGAACTGGAAGTCGTAGTCGCCCGAGAGCGCGACGATCGGACGTTGCGGGTCGGCTGCACGCACGCCGAGCGCGGCCGGAATGGTCCAGCCAAGCGGGCCTGCCTGGCCGCAGTTGATCCAGTTGCGGGCCTTGTACACGTGCAGGAACTGCGCGCCGGCGATCTGCGACAGACCGATCGTGCTCACGTAGCACGTGTCGCGGCCGAACACCTGGTTCATCTCTTCGTACACGCGCTGCGGCTTGATCGGCACGTTGTCGAAGTGCGTCTTGCGATGCATCGTGCGCTTGCGTTCCTGGCAATCAGCGACCCATGCGCCGCGGTCCTTCAGCTTGCCGGCGGCTTTCCATTCCTTCGCCACTTCGACAAAGAGTTCGAGCGCTTTTTTCGCGTCCGACACGATGCCGAGATCCGGGCCGAACACGCGGCCGATCTGCGTCGGTTCGATGTCGACGTGCACGAACTTGCGGCCCTTCGTGTAGACCTCGACACTGCCCGTATGACGGTTTGCCCAGCGGTTGCCGATACCGAGCACGAAGTCGGAGGCGAGCATCGTCGCATTGCCGTAGCGATGCGAGGTTTGCAGGCCGACCATGCCGGCCATCAGCGGGTGATCGTCGGGAATCGCGCCCCATGACATCAGCGTCGGAATCACCGGCACGCCGACCGTTTCAGCGAACTGCACGAGCAGGTCTTCAGCGGCTGCGTTCAGCACGCCGCCACCGGAGACGATCAGCGGCTTGTCCGAATCGTTGAGCAGCGTCAGCGCGGCTTCGATCTGCTTGCGTGTGGCGGCGGGCTTGTAGACCGGCAGCGGTTCGTACGTGTCGATATCGAATTCGATTTCGGCGAGCTGCACGTCGATCGGCAGGTCGACCAGCACCGGGCCCGGACGGCCCGAGCGCATCAGATGGAACGCCTGCTGGAACACGCGCGGCACGAGCGCCGGCTCGCGCACGGTGACCGCCCATTTCGTGACCGGCTTCGCGATCGATTCGATGTCGACGGCCTGGAAGTCTTCCTTGTAGAGACGCGCACGCGGCGCCTGACCGGTGATCGCGAGAATCGGAATCGAGTCGGCCTGCGCGGAATACAGACCGGTGATCATGTCGGTGCCGGCGGGGCCCGACGTGCCGATGCAGACGCCGATGTTGCCCGGCGACGCCCGCGTATAGCCTTCGGCCATGTGCGACGCGCCTTCGACGTGCCGTGCCAGCACGTGGCTGATGTTGCCGGCCTTGCGCATCGCCGAGTAGAACGGGTTGATCGCGGCGCCCGGCACACCGAACGCGGTATCGATACCTTCCCGTTCGAGCACGAGTACGGCTGCGTCGACTGCTCTCATCTTGGCCATGAATGTCTCCTGAATGTCTTTGAATGCTGTCTGAACTGCGTCGGGCGAGCCGTTGCAGGCTGTTGAGGTCGACTTTAGGCTTCACCCGAAGGTTTGATAAGATCGGTTCAGGTCGCTTATTTCGAAACAAAAAGTACGGAATGCAATTTCTGCGGGCGTTGCCGGCGGCGGCAGCGCGGAAAGCCGCCGGGACGCAGCAACTTGCATGGGGCGGAGTGAGTGCTTTGCACGGGACCAGGGTAGCGCGCTAAAGCGCTAACTCTGGCCGACAGGAGACAGAGAATGGACCGCTTCAAGCAGATCGAAACCTTCGTGCGCGTTGCCGACGCGGGCAGCCTCGCGGCCGCGGCGCTGGAAGAGGGCGTGTCGCCCGTGATCCTCGGGCGGCGCATCGACGCGCTCGAAAAGCGGCTCGGCGTGAAGCTGATGTACCGCTCGACGCGGCGGCTCGTCATCAGCGAGGAAGGCTCGGCATTTCTCGAGCGATGCCGGGGGCTCCTCGCCGAGTGGGATCAGGCGGAAAACGAACTGGCGGCGGGGCGGCGCGCGGTGAGCGGTCATCTGATCGTCTCGGCGCCGGCCGCTTTTGGGCGCAAGCACGTGGCGCCGCTCGCGCCGGCATTTCTCGCCGACAAGCCGGAGTTGCAGGTGTCGTTCAATCTGACCGATCGCGTGGTCGATCTCGTGCGCGAGGGTTACGACCTGTCGATTCGCATCGGCGGCGCCGTCGATCCGAACTTCGTCGCGGTTAAACTGGCGACGAACCGGCGCGTCGTGTGCGGCACGCCCGCGTATTTCCGCAAGCACGGCCGGCCAAAAACGCTCGAGGACCTGCCGCAGCACAACTGCCTCGCGTTCAATCTGCAGGGCGGCCAGAACCGCGGCTGGTATTTCCGGCGTAACGGCAAGCTGGCGACGGTGCGCGTCGGCGGCACGCTCGACTGCAACGACGGCGAACTGCTGCATCGCTGGGTGTCGGAAGGACTCGGCCTCGGCTGGCGATCGACGTGGGAAGTGCAGCAGCAGCTCGCGCGCGGCGAGCTCGAAACCGTGCTCGACGAATTCGCGCTGCCCGACTACGACATCCTCGCCGTGTACCCGCAGCAGCGCTATGTGCCGGCGAAGGTGCGCTACTTCATCGACTATCTGAAGGACGTCTACGCACGCGAGGATTACTGGAACGGCGTGACGTAGTCAAAATGCGCCGCCGCCGCGTTGCGCGGCGGGCGGCATCCGGCGAGGACGCCTCGATGCGTGCATTCTGCGGCGACCGGCGCGTGGTTTGCCGGCGAAAGCGGGCGCGGATCGTCTGCGTCGCAGGATAACCCGTTGAAAACACGACCGAAACGGCACGCAAACCGGCGCAATGTGTTGCGCCTCGACCCCAATCGTGTTACATTCTCCGGCTTCTCACTTGCCACACCGGTTCCGACGCCCGGGTGGCTTCTATCCATAAGTCAGCACAAGGAGTGAATATGCGTCATTACGAAATCGTATTTATCGTGCATCCCGATCAGAGCGAGCAGGTGCCCGCCATGATCGAGCGTTACAAGACCACGATCACATCGCACGGTGGCCAGATCCATCGTATCGAAGACTGGGGCCGTCGCCAGCTGGCCTACATGATCGAGAAACTCGCGAAGGCACACTACGTCTGCATGAACATCGAATGCGACCAGACCACGCTCGACGAGCTGGAACACGCATTCAAGTTCAACGACGCGGTTCTGCGTCACCTCATCGTCAAGCAGAAAAAGGCTGAAACCGGCCCGTCGCCGATGATGAAGGAAGTGCAGCGCGAAGAAGCCAAGAAGGCGGCTGCCACGCAACCGTCCGAAGCGCAGGCTTAAGACAACCGTTATTTAAGCCATCAGGATCAAAGCGTCGCTCTCGTGAACAGGCTGCAACTGACAGGCAGCGTCGTCGAACGCGAACCGGTGCGGTACACGCCCGCCGGCGTTCCGATTGCAAGCTGTACGTTGCTTCACCGCACGGAAGTCGTCGAAGCCGGTATTAAACGGCAAGTCGAACTGACCATGCCGGCGGTGGCCGCCGGCGAGACGAGCGGCAGGCTGGAAAAGTGTGGAATGGGCGTCGAAACGCTCTTCACCGGTTTTCTGGCCAAAAAGAGCCGCAACGCCCGAACCCTGGTGTTTCACATCACAGAATTGCAGGACATTGGAAAGGACTGAACATGCCCCGCCCGACTGGTAAGAAATTCGACAAGCGTCGTCAGCAACAAAATCCGCTCTTCAAGCGCAAGAAGTTCTGCCGTTTCACGGCAGCTGGTGTCGACCAGATCGATTACAAAGACATCGAAACGCTGAAGGACTTCATCGGCGAGAACGGCAAGATCACGCCGGCGCGTCTCACGGGTACGAAGTCGCACTATCAACGCCAGCTGGACACGGCAATCAAGCGCGCGCGTTTCCTCGCGCTCGTGCCGTACACCGACCAGCACAAGGCCTAACCCGACGACGCAACAAGGAGCATCCGAATGCAGATCATTCTTCTCGAAAAAGTCGTCAACCTGGGCAACCTGGGCGATATCGTCAAGGTCAAGGACGGTTACGCACGTAACTTCCTGATCCCGAACAAGCGCGCCCGCCGTGCCACGAAGGAAGCGATCGCCGAATTCGAAGTCCGCCGCGCGGAACTCGAAAAGGTCGCTGCTGAAAAGCTGGCAGCCGCTCAGGCCCAAGGCGAAAAGCTGGCAGGCTCGACGGTTCAGATCGGCCAGAAGGCTGGCGTCGACGGTCGTCTGTTCGGCTCGGTGACGAACGCCGACATCGCTGACGCGCTGGTCAAGCAAGGCTTCGCGATCGAAAAGGCGCAAGTGCGTCTGCCGGAAGGTCCGCTCAAGCTGGTCGGCGACCATCCGGTCCAGATCTCCCTGCACACCGACGTGCTCGTCGATGTGACGGTGTCGGTGCTGGGCGAACACGTCTAAGACGGCGTCTGGTAGCACGGTAGTATTTGCCAGGCTGTTTCTGGCACAAAGGCGGGAGCCGGGAAACCGGCTCCCGCCTTTGCGTTTACGGCGCCCAGGAGTCGGAGGCTGTCTTTATGGTTCCCCGATGCCGCCATTTGCACGATAATCCGTCTCCATGAACGCACCGTCGAAAGATCCCCAACTCGAATCGCTGAAAGTCCCGCCGCACTCGATCGAGGCCGAACAGTCGGTACTCGGCGGCCTGCTGCTGGACAACGCTGCATGGGACCGCATCGCGGATTTCCTGTCGCAGAGCGACTTTTACCGCTACGACCACCGGATCATCTTCGAACACATCGGCAAGCTGATCGCGGCGACACGTCCGGCCGACGTGATCACGGTCTTCGAGGCACTGGGCACCGCGGGCAAGGCGGATGACGTCGGCGGTCTCGCCTATCTCAACGCGCTCGCGCAGAACACGCCGAGCGCGGCGAACATCCGCCGGTACGCCGAAATCGTGCGGGATCGGGCGGTGTTGCGCCGCCTCGTTTCGGTCGCCGACGAAATTTCGGCCGACGCGTTCAATCCGCAAGGCAAGGAAGTGCGCCAGTTGCTGGACGAGGCCGAATCGAAAGTGTTTTCGATCGCCGAAGACGGCGCGCGCGGCACACAGGGCTTCCTGGAAATCGGGCCGCTCCTGACGCAGGTCGTCGAGCGGATCGACACGCTGTACCACACCGCCAATCCAAGCGACGTCACCGGTACGCCGACAGGCTTCGTCGACCTCGACCGGATGACGTCGGGCATGCATGGCGGCGAGCTGATCATCGTCGCGGGGCGGCCTTCGATGGGTAAGACCGCGTTCTCGATGAACATCGGCGAATATGTCGCGGTCGAGTATGGTCTGCCGGTGGCGGTGTTCTCGATGGAAATGCCGGGCACGCAGCTGACGATGCGTATGCTCGGCTCGGTTGGCCGCCTCGACCAGCATCGCATGCGAACCGGGCGCCTGACCGACGAAGACTGGCCGAAGCTCACGCACGCCGTGCAGAAAATGAGCGAGGCGCAGATTTTCATCGACGAAACCGGCGGCTTGAACCCGATGGAACTGCGCTCGCGGGCGCGGCGCCTGTCGCGTCAATGCGGCAAGCTCGGCCTCATCATCATCGATTACCTTCAGTTGATGAGCGGTTCATCCTCGGGCGAGAACCGGGCAACTGAAATTTCCGAAATTTCCCGTTCGCTGAAGAGCCTCGCGAAGGAACTCGACGTGCCGGTCATCGCGCTCTCGCAGTTGAATCGCGGTCTGGAGCAGCGGCCCAACAAGCGCCCGATCATGTCTGACCTGCGGGAATCCGGCGCTATCGAACAGGACGCCGACGTGATCCTGTTCATCTATCGTGACGAAGTCTACAACCCGGACAGCCAGGACAAGGGCACTGCCGAGATCATCATCGGTAAACAGCGGAATGGTCCGATCGGGCCCGTTCGACTCACGTTCCACGGCCAATTTACGAAGTTCGACAATTTTGCAGGCGCGCAGAATTTCTACGGCGAGTAAAGCCGGAGCGACCTGACCTGTTGTAAGAACGCTTTCAGAAGTGCGACATCCAGGTCGCGACGGTACAATATTGCGGTTTTATGTCAGTCATAACCGTGACCAATTTCCGGGATCCCAATGTTCGGTCGATTCATGCCCACCGAGGGCAAGTTCTTTGAATATTTCAACGCGCACGCCGCCTGCATCGTATCGGCGAGCCGCGAACTCGAGCTGCTGATCGATAACCTGTCGGATGCCGAGATTCACAAGCAAAACGTGCAGGCCGCCGAAAAGACCGCGGACAAACTGACCCACGAAACGATCGACCTGCTGCACAAGACCTTCATTACGCCGCTCGACCGCGACGAGATCCACAAGCTGATCACCACGATGGACGACATCCTCGACCTGATGGAGGACGTCGCGACCGCCATTTCGCTATACGACGTACAGGCCGTTACGTCGGAAGCGAGCCAGCTGGCGCATATCTGCACGGCCACGAGCGAGCGGGTGCAGTTCGCGGTCGGCCTGCTGTCGGACATGAAGCAGGCGAGCCAGATCCTGAAAGCGTGTGAAGACATCGACCGTCTCGAATCGGAAGCGGACCGCGTGCTGCGTGCCGCGATATCGAAACTCTTCCGCGAAGAAGACAATGTGAAGACCCTGATCAAGCTCAAGGCAATTTACGAACTGCTCGAGACGATCACCGACAAATGCGAGGATGTGGCAAACATCATCGAAGGCATCGTGCTGGAAAACGCCTGAGATGCAATCGATTCAACTCGCTATCTGGGTCGTCGTCGCCCTCGTTGCCGTTGCGCTCGTATTCGATTTCATGAACGGCTTTCATGACGCCGCGAATTCGATTGCGACTGTCGTGTCGACCGGTGTCCTGAAACCGCAGCAGGCGGTGGCATTCGCGGCGGCCTTCAACGTCATCGCGTATTTCATCTTTCACCTCAAGGTCGCGCAGACGGTCGGCAGGGGTACGATCGATCCGGAGATCGTCGACCATTACGTGATATTCGGCGCGCTGGTTGGCGCGATCGGCTGGAATATCGTCACGTGGTATTACGGCATTCCGTCGAGCTCGTCGCATGCGCTGATCGGCGGCCTTGTCGGCGCGGCGCTCGCGAAATCGGGTTGGGGCTCGCTCAACCTCGACGGCCTGCTGAAAACGGTCGCGTTCATTTTCATCTCGCCGCTGCTCGGTTTCGTGCTCGGATCGTTCTTCATGCTGGCGGTGTCGTGGATCTACTTCCGTACGCCACCCAGCAAGGTCGACCGGCGCTTCCGGCGTCTCCAGCTCGTGTCCGCGAGTTTGTACAGCCTGGGCCATGGCGGCAACGACGCGCAGAAAACCATCGGCATCATCTGGATGCTGTTGATCGCGACCGGCTACGCTTCGGCAACCGCCGACGCCCCGCCGATCTGGGTGATCGGCGGCTGCTATCTGTCGATGGGCCTCGGCACGCTGTTCGGCGGCTGGCGAATCGTTCGCACCATGGGGCAGAAGATCACGAAGCTCAAGCCGGTCGGCGGTTTTTGCGCCGAATCGGGGGGCGCGATCACGCTCTTCATCGCTTCGTGGCTCGGTATTCCGGTATCGACCACGCATACGATTACCGGCGCGATTGTCGGCGTGGGCGCGACGCGAAAACTGAGCGCCGTGCGCTGGGGCGTTGCCGGTAATATCGTCTGGGCCTGGATTCTGACGATTCCGGCTTCCGCGGTGCTCGCCGCGGCCGGATGGTGGGTCGGACACCGTCTGCTATAAATCCCTGAAGCCGCGCGAGCCCGCTTGCATCAGATGAGCGGCGAACTGCCGCCGTCCATCGGGATGATCGCCCCGGTCACATAGCTTGCACGCCGGCTCGCGAGGAACAACGCGACGTCGGCGATTTCCTCCGGCTTCGCGTAACGCCCAAGCGGCACCTTCGCCTGTCCACGCGTGAGCGCCTCGTCCGTGCCGATGCCTTGCTGGCCGGCTTCCAGCTTCAATGCTTCTTCGACACGTTCGGTGAGCGTGGCACCTGGATTGATCGCGTTGATCCGGATGCCGTAGCGCGCGTAGTAGTGCGCCAGCCCCACCGTGGCCAGCATCAACGCCGCGTTGGCGGCGCCGCCCGCGATATGGATGTCGCTGGCGATCTTCCCGCCCATGCCGATGACGTTCACGATGGTGCCGGGCTCCGCGCCTCCGCCCGCCTTGATGCGCTCGACCATTCTGCGCAGCACTTCCTGCTGTGGATAGATGTACGGAAAGTACTTCGCTTCCATCGTTGCCTTGAACGCGGCGGCATCGAGTGTTTCCGGGTCGTAGCGTTTCGCCGCCCCGGCGCTGTTGATCAGGATATCGATCGGCCCCACTGCCTGGCTGGCTTCCTCCACGACGTCCGCCGCGCTGTGCGGCTCGTGCAGATCCGCGCGCGTCAAATGCACATGCAGACCTTCTTTCGCCAGTTGCTCGCGGGCACGGGCGAGATTGGCGGGATCGCGCGACACGATCGCAACCTTCGCACCTTCCGTGGCGAACGCGCGTGCGCACGCAAGCCCGATGCCTTTGCTGCCGCCTGTGATCAGCACCACCTTGTTTTTCAGACCGAGATCCATCGCTTGTCACCCGCTATCAGGAGAATATGGGCAACGATAGCAGAGCCCCGGACCTGCGGCGAGTCGGCCGAACGGCATATGGACCGAGTCGCGGGAAAGTCAGAAACTGCCGTTAGCGAAACGGGCAATCGGATCGTCGCCGGTTTGCGTGGGCGCGGGAAGGGGGCGAGAGGTGGTGGAGGCGCGCATGATCCGTACGCCGCCATCGGCGTCGGGTTGCGACGGTTGTTGTATCTGCTGGGCTTCCTGTTGCGCCTGCTGTGCCTGGCGCGCTGCGACGGCTGCGGGCGGCGGCGGCTCGAAGGCGTCGGCGGCGGCGTCGATTGCGTCCGGTGCCGGGGTGGCCGTGCTCGAAGGCAACGGCGGGCGCGAAGACGTGGAAACGTCGCTCTGGGGCGGCGCATACGCGCTCGCACCCGCTGCTTGAGCTTGTGCAGCGGAGATAGCCGCCGGCGAAGTCGCACCCGCCGCACGCGCCTGCATCTGGGCGGCGGTCATGCCGGGTGGAGGCGGTTCGAACGGATCGGCGGCGGATGCCGTGCGAGACGCAGCAGGAACAGCCGCGATCCCGGCAGGCGGAGGCGCCGTTGCCAAGGTTGCAGGGGGCGCGGCAGGCTGCATTGAACGTGGCGTGTTGGCGACGGTTCGCGTCAGAGGTGCGGCGGAAGTGCCGCCTGCAACGGATGAAACCCCGGCCCCGTACGCGGATTGCGCGGGCGGTGGGCGCGAAGCCGTTTGTGATGGGGCGGAGCCGTTGGACTCGGGCGCGGCGGATGCCTGATAAGTCGGCGTATCGAACGGCACGGGTTTGCTGGCGGGCGGCGCAACGCGCCGGATGCCGTCGAACCGCTTCGCCCAGTAGGGATTCGTCAGATAGTCGATCCGCACGGTGCCGCCGGTCGATGGCGCGTTCACGAAGCGAAGCTTGCCGACGTAAATGCCGACGTGCGAATGGGGCCGCCCGGTCGTGTTGAAGAAAATCAGGTCGCCAGTGGCGATTTCATCGGGTTCGACAGATTCGCCGCGGCTGCTCATGTCCGCCGTCGTGCGGGGCAGATTGACCGATGCTGCCCGCGACACCACGTAGCGCACCAGCCCGCTGCAGTCGAAACCGCTGTCCGGCGTGTTGCCGCCCCAGCGATAGGGCACGCCGACCAGGCTCATCGCCTGAATGGAGATTTCCTCGCGTCCGACGGTGTGATCGACGAAATTCGGGAAGCCAGGCGGCGTGGTCCGGTATGCGCCAGCGCTCGATGTGGCCGACCT
>CALFSF010000441.1 GCA_937917025.1 uncultured Paraburkholderia sp. | reverse complement strand
CTTGCGCGCCGACGTCGCCACGCGCGCCGCCGCCCTCACCGCCCGCGGTCATCAGTCGGGCCTTGCTGTCGTACTCGTCGGCGACAATCCGGCAAGCGAAGTCTATGTGCGCAACAAGGTGAAGGCGTGCCAGGACAATGGCCTCTTCTCCTCGTATGACCGGTATCCGGCATCGCTGTCGGAAGCCGATCTGCTGGCCCGCGTCGACGAACTGAACCGCGATCCGCAGATTCACGGCATTCTGGTGCAGTTGCCGCTGCCGCCGCATATCGACAGCCACAAGGTCATCGAAGCGATCGCGCCGGAAAAGGATGTCGACGGCTTTCACGTGGCGAACGCCGGCGCGCTGATGACCGGCAAGCCGCTCTTTCGTCCGTGCACGCCGTATGGCGTGATGAAGATGTTCGAAGCGTACGGCATCGACCTGAAAGGCGCGGAAGCCGTGGTGATCGGCCGTTCGAATATCGTCGGCAAGCCGATGGCGCTGCTGCTGCTCGAAGCCGGCGCGACCGTCACGATCTGCCACAGCAAGACCCGCGATCTCGCCGCGCATACGCGTAACGCCGACGTGGTCGTCGCGGCCACGGGCCTGCGCAACATCCTGACGGCCAGTATGGTGAAACCGGGCGCGACGGTCATCGACGTCGGCATGAATCGCGACGACGCCGGCAAGCTGTGCGGCGATGTCGACTTCGCGGGCGTCAAGGAAGTGGCCGGCCACATCACGCCGGTGCCGGGCGGCGTGGGACCGATGACGATCACGATGCTGCTCGTCAACACGATCGAAGCAGCCGAACGCGCGGCAGACGCGGCCACTGTCTGAAGTTGCCCGGCGGTCGCCCGGCGCGATCTCGCGCAGGAACGCGCTGAACCGCGCCGGGTAGCTCAACTTCTGATAATTTGCTTCCTGATGGCTGGAAACGGCGGGCTGGAAACGGCGGGTTGGAAACCGCGTCTCTGCCCCAATAACCTTTATGACGGGCGCGGGACGCGTTGCCACGCATGCACGCCCGCGCGCAGCCCTTTTTTGATCCGCGACAGACAGGAAGCCTTATGTCATCTTCGTCAGCCAATACCCGCCCGGACGCGGACAATCCGCTCCTCGACTTCACCGATCTGCCGCGATTTGGCGAGATCCGTCCTGAACACGTCACCCCCGCGCTCGATGTGCTGCTCGCCAACGCGACCGCGGCCGTCGAACGCGCGAGCGCGGCGGTCACGCCGGCTTCGTGGGCCGACGTCGTCGAGCCCGTCGAACGGGCGACCGAACCGCTGTCGCGCGCCTGGGGCGTGATCGGCCATTTGAACGCGGTTGCCGATACGCCGGAACTGCGCGCGGCCCATGGTGAGAATCTGCCGCGCATGACCGAGTTCTGGTCGAGCGTCGGGCAGAATCTCGCGCTTTACGAGAAATACAAGGCGCTCAATGCCAGCGCCGATTTCGCGTCGCTTACCGGCGAGCGCAAGAAAATTCTCGGCAACGCGTTGCGCGACTTCCGTCTGTCGGGCGCCGAGTTGCCCGAAGACCAGAAGCCGCGCTTCGCGGAGTTGCAGGAACGCCAGGCCGGGCTCTCGAAATCGTTCTCCGATCACGTGCTCGATGCAACCAACGCATACGCGTACATCGCCACGACCGATGCGGAACTCGCTGGACTGCCGGAAGACGTCATCGAAGGCGCGCGTGAAGCGGCTCAACGTGACGGCAAGGAAGGCTGGAAGTTCACACTGCATTTCCCGTCGTATTTTCCGGTGATGCAGTATTCGGAAAACCGCGCGATGCGCGAGACGATGTACCGCGCCTATTCGACGCGCGCGTCGGAACTGGGTGCCGCGTATGGCAACGGAAAGGCCGAGTGGGACAACACGGCCGTCCTCGCCGAGGAACTGAAGGTGCGCGACGAAGAAGCGAAGATGCTGGGCTTCAGGAATTTCGCGGAGGTGTCGCTCGCGCCCAAGATGGCCGAATCGCCCGAACAGGTGATGGCGTTCCTCGAGGACCTCGCGACGCGCGCGCGCCCGCACGCGCAAGAGGACTGGAAGGCGCTGCGCGAGTTCGCGGCCAGCGAGCTTGGCCTGACCGACCTGCAACCGTGGGACATGACGTTCGCCGCTGAGCGGCTGCGTCAGAAGCGCTATTCGTTCTCCGAGAACGAGGTCAAACAGTACTTCCCGGAAGACGCGGTGCTCAAGGGTCTCTTCAAGGTGACGGAGACGCTGTTCGGCGTGCGCATCCGTCGCGACGAAGCCACGACGTGGCATCCGGACGTGCGCTTTTTCCGCGTCGAGAATCAGGACGGCGGACTTGTCGCGCAGTTCTATCTCGATCTGTACGCACGCGAAGGCAAACGCGGCGGCGCCTGGATGGATGACGCGCGCACGCGTCGCAGGCGCGCCGAAGGCGACGTGCAGACGCCTGTCGCGTATCTCACGTGCAACTTCTCGGCGCCGGTCGGCGGCAAGCCGGCATGCTTCACGCACGACGAAGTGATCACGCTCTTCCACGAGTTCGGCCACGGCCTGCATCACATGCTGACGCGCGTCGATGAACTGGGCGTGTCGGGCATCAACGGCGTCGAATGGGATGCCGTTGAACTGCCGTCGCAGTTCATGGAGAACTTCTGCTGGGAGTGGGATGTACTGAGCGACATGACCTCGCACGTCGAGACCGCCGCCCCGTTGCCGCGTCCGCTGTACGACAAGATGCTCGCCGCGAAGAATTTCCAGAGCGGCCTTGGCACGCTGCGGCAAATCGTTTTCTCGATGTTCGACATGTCGTTGCACGTCGACTTCGACCCGTCCGGCGAAAAGAGTGCGAACGACCTTGCGCGCGAAATCAACGAGCGTTTCCATGTGATTCCGCAAGCCTCGTTCTCACGCTGGCCGAACACGTTCAGCCATATCTTCGCGGGGGGTTACGCGGCCGGGTACTACAGCTACAAGTGGGCGGAAGTGCTGTCCGCCGACGCGTACGCCGCGTTTGAAGAAGCCGCCCAGGCGAAGAACGGCAGCGTGCTCGACGTGGCAACCGGCACGCGCTATCGCAAGGAGATTCTCGAAGTCGGCGGCAGCCGGCCGGCAATGGAATCGTTCAAGGCGTTTCGCGGCCGCGAGCCGAATATCGATGCATTGCTGCGTCATAACGGCATGACGCCGAGCGCCACGCATTAGCGCTGTAACGTGACGCTGTCGCTGGCATGGGGCGCGCGGGTTGGTTGCGCCCTGATGCCTGGCGGCGGTGACACTACGCGCTTATGTGCGCCGGCAGGCGTGGATGCTGCTGCACAGCCTTCCATGCGCACGTCATGCGTTTTCTGAAAAGCCTGTGATTGCTCACGCAATCACAGGCTTTTTCTTCATCCGCGAGCGTTCGTTCAACGATGCAGCTTGAAGTCGACCGACGACGGCCGGTTTTCGAGCGTGAGCGCGGCTGTTGCGGCCGGCATGCGGCTGACCACCTTGCCGCGCCGGATCACCACGAGGCGCGCTGCCCGCAGACGGATTGCCTCGGCGGGATCGCGCGCATCGAGGACGACCAGATTGGCCTCGCAGCCAGGTTCGATGCCATAGCCTTCCAGCCCGAGAATACGTGCTGCGTTGACCGTCACCGCATCGAAGCACGCGCGGATGCCGTCCTGACTGGTCATCTGCGCGACGTGCAGGCCCATGTGCGCGACTTCGAGCATGTCGCCGGAACCAAGACCGTACCAGGGGTCCATCACGCAATCGTGGCCAAACGCGACGTTGATGCCGGCCGCGAGCATCTCCGGCACGCGCGTCATGCCGCGCCGCTTCGGATACGTGTCGCTACGGCCCTGCAACGTGATGTTGATCAACGGATTGGCGATCGCGGCAACGCCCGCTTCACGCATCAGCGGCAGCAGCTTGCTGACGTAGTAGTTGTCCATCGAATGCATCGACGTCAGATGCGAACCGGTGACGCGCCCATGCAAGCCGAGGCGATGCGACTGCGCTGCGAGCGTCTCGATGTGACGCGACATCGGATCGTCGGATTCGTCGCAATGCATGTCGACGCGCAAACCCTGCTCAGCCGCGTACTCGCACAAAATGCGCACCGACTCCGCGCCATCGGCCATGGTCCGCTCGAAGTGCGGAATACCGCCGACCACATCGACGCCCATCGATATCGCGCGCCTGAGGTTGTCAAATGCGCCCGCACTGCGCAACACGCCGTCCTGCGGGAACGCGACCAGTTGCATGTCCAGATACGGCGCGACGCGGCGCTTCACTTCGAGCAGCGCTTCCACAGCCAGGAGACGCGGATCGCAGACGTCCACATGGGTGCGAATGGCGAGCAGCCCGCGCGCGACCGCCCAGTCGCAATACTGTAGCGCGCGCCCGATCAGGGCCTCCTGGGTGAGCTGCGGCTTGAGTTCGCCCCAGAGCGCGATGCCCTCCAGCAACGTGCCCGACGCATTCACGCGCGGCAGGCCATACGACAGCGTCGCATCCATATGAAAATGCGGATCGACGAAAGGCGGCGTGACGAGCGCACCCGCGGCATCGATTTCTTCCGGCGCGGTGGCGGCAAGACGCGGCTCAACGGTACGAATGCGACCCGCCTCGATGCCGATATCGACAGGCTCATGGCGACCGGGGAAATGATCCGGCAGGACAGCACGGCGAATGATCAAGTCCATCAGCGGCTCCTTTGATTGCCTTCGATTCTATCGGCGTCAGAAAGCGTATGGAACCTGTCTGGCCATCTGGACAAGGTCAAGCCGAGCCCCGGCATGTGGATCACGTGAAATATAGAAGGAATCGCGCCAATGCATCTGCCGCAAAACAAAAACCCGCCGAAGCGGGTTTTTGCGGGCGACAGGATCGCCGGATCGATGCATTGTCCTGCTGGTGAAACCGGCAAGACGATGTTTGGTTGCGGGGACAGGATTTGAACCTGTGACCTTCGGGTTATGAGCCCGACGAGCTGCCAGACTGCTCCACCCCGCGTCAGAGGAAGCGAATTGTACTGGCGCACCCACGGAACGTCAAACACTCATGCGGATTATTTTGCATGCTCACAGATCGGCTACGGTCGCACCGTCGATTTTTCCGTCGATGATGTCCTCGCCATACTGGCTTGCGCTGCGTTTGGCCACGCCGAAATCGGAATAGGTGAGCGGTCGCGAGAGGCGGAACACGCGGCTCGCCTTCGAGCCGCTGATGGCGCCCGGACGGCAGACGCGCACTGCGACGTCATAACCTTCAGCGTGTTTCTTGTGGCCGTCGAACTTGTCGAATTCCCGCGAAAAAACCAGCGGATGCACTTCAAAGTCCTTGTAGATGGCAGGATAGAGTTCAGCCATGATGCGCCCCTGAAACGTGTGTGTCGCCCCACTATACGCCGCGCGACACCACGCCCCGACAATTATTTACCCTGACGAAGGCGCGTCCTTGCCGGATCCGCGGGAACACTCGTCCCAACGCGCGACGGGAGGATCCAGCCGCGCGCCGCCTTCATGTAAACTCCTTCGCATCGCGCCCGAACTCTCCGACATCGAATGAAAATCGCCACCTGGAATGTGAACTCACTGAAGGTTCGCCAGCAGCACGTGACCGACTGGCTCGAAACGAGTCAAACCGACGTGCTGTGCCTTCAGGAACTCAAGCTGCCCGACGAAAAGTTTCCGCGCGCGGAACTCGAGGCCAAGGGTTATCGAAGCTGGTTCGCCGGCCAGAAAACCTACAACGGGGTCGGCATCCTCGTGCGCGAGGGCCTCGCTGTCGACGAAACCTCGATCGTGCGCAACATCCCGGGCTTCGAGGACCCGCAGCAACGCGTGATCGCCGCGACCGTCGAAGGCGTGCGCGTGATCTCCGCGTATTTTCCGAACGGCCAGGCGCCGGGCACCGACAAGTTCGCCTACAAACTGCGCTGGCTCGACGCGCTTCACGACTGGCTCTCGGAGGAACTTACCCGGCATCCGAAGCTCGCCCTCCTCGGCGACTACAACATCGCTCCTGAAGATCGCGACGTGCACGATCCGAAAGCGTGGGAAGGACAGAACCTCGTCTCGCCGGAAGAGCGCGCGCAGTTCGTGCGCCTCGTCGAACTGGGTCTGGTGGATGCCTTCCGGAAATTCGAACATCCGGAGAAGACCTTCACGTGGTGGGACTACCGGATGCTCGCGTTCCGTCGTAACGCGGGCCTTCGCATCGACCATATCCTGCTGTCGCACGTGCTCGCCGGTTCATGTACAGCATGCGATGTCGATCGCGTTCCGCGCAAATGGGATCAGCCGTCGGATCACGCGCCCGTTGTCGCGCAAATCGGCTGAACGAACAGAACACGCGCGTGCCGTGGTCTACGTTTCGCAGCACGCGTCAGCAGACAGCGCATCAGCTGGAAACCAGCGCTGAGCGTGACGACGTCAACTGCGACGACAGAAACCCGAACACCATTGCATCGCAGGCGGCACGCTCCAGCGCGTCGGAGCCTGAACCGTGTCCGCCGTCGGTGTTCTCCCAATACCATACGTCCGCGTGACCCGACGCCTGCATGCGCGCGACCATCTTGCGCGCGTGCCCGGGATGCACGCGATCGTCGCTCGTCGATGTCGTGAACAGCACGGGCGGATACTTCACGTCCGCCGATACATGGTGATACGGCGAGTATGCCGCCAGCGCACGCGCCTCGTGCGGATCGTCAGGGTCGCCGTATTCGTCCATCCACGATGCGCCCGCGTGTAACAGGTGATATCGCTGCATGTCGAGCAGCGGCACTTCGCACACTACGGCACCGAAGCATTCCGGGCGTTGCATCATGCACGCGGCGACCAGCAGCCCGCCGTTACTGCCGCCCTGAATGCCGAGTTGCGCCGCGGTTGTCACGCCGCTCGCGATCAGCGCTTGGGCGACCGCGATAAAGTCGTCGAACGCGCGTTGCCGATGTTCGCGCTGCGCGGCCAGATGCCATTGCGTCCCATATTCGCCGCCGCCACGGATATGCGCCACCACATAGACGCCGCCCTGCTCCAGCCAGCCGATGCCCTGAGTCACAAGGTAGTCCGGCGTCAGCGGGACAGCAAAGCCGCCGTAGCCCGTCAGCAGACACGGACTCGCAACCGGCGACGGCGCATCCAGGATGCGCCGCGCGCCGACCACGGTATATGGCACCCGCGTGCCGTCTTTCGACTGCGCGTATTCGCGTTTCACCGTGAGCGGCGCGGCGTCGAACTGCGTGGGCCAGCGATCGAGCACGGTCCACGCAGTCAGGTCTTCCTGCGCGAGATCGGCGAGACAGTATTCGGGAGGTTGCAGATAATCGTCGACGTCGACATAGACTTCGTCGTTGAGCGTGGCCTCGATCGGCGAGACATCCACCTGCGACGTTTCACGCGACGGAAACGTGCGCGCTTCCCAACGCCACTCGCCGTCGGCCGATTGCAACGGTTGCCAGAGCAGCGTACGGCTCTCGACATCGTCGAGGTACGACACGATCAGCATGTTGAGCGAATGCGTCCACTCGCAGGCGGACGTGAGCGGTGTCGGCGTGAAAAGCGGCACGCATTGCCGGCTACCCTCGATAAACGCGCTCTCGCGGATCGCGAGCAACGCGCCACCCGCATGGACCACGCCGTCGCACTTCCAGTCGAGACGCGGTTCGAGCAGCAACCAGCCGTGCCAGCCGCCCACCGAAACGTGCGACGGCACGTCGTAGCGTTGCCACACGCCCTTCGCATCGGGCCGGTACGTATGCGAATCGAAGAAATCGACATCACGCACCGCGCAATGACGCTGTTCGACGGGGTCGTAATGCGCCTCGACGCCGATGTCGTCGAATTCGCCGGCGAACACAACCGGCGCATCGTCGAGCGCGGTGCCTCGCGCCCAGCGGCGGACCTCGCGCGGGTAACCCGAGCGCGTGAGCGTTGCTTCGCCATTGTCCCAGCCGACATACAACGTGTCCCGATCGATCCACGATGCCGTGTGCTTGCCTGGCACCGCAATCGCGAAACCATCGGGCACGAAGCGCTGGTTGTCGATGTCGAACTCGCGCACGATCGTCGCGTCGGACCCGCCCGGCGACAGGGCGATCAGCGCACGGTCACCGTCCGGATACAGGATGTCGATATCGGCGCAGACCCATGGCGTGGCTTCGGCCTCGCCCAGCGCGTCGAAGTCGAGCAGGTTCTGCCACCGCGGCGAACCATTGCGCCAGCTTGCCCAGGCGGTACGCCGCCAGAGACCCTTCGGATTGCGATCGTCCTGCCAGAAGTCATAAGCCCAGTCTTTCCAGCGACTTGGGATGACCGGCCGCTCGCACGGCAGATACGCGCTTGAGAGGCGCTGCGTCAACGCTTCGAAACGCTCGCCGTTGCGCCATTCGGCATTCGTGCGTGCATTCTGTTCGCCGACCCACGCCATGGACGCGGAATCGTGAAGTGCTTCGAGATGGAGGAACGGATCGGTACTGCGAGGCCAGGAACGCGCTGCGGGCATGGTGAGCTGTCGAAAGAGGAACAGCACCGATTATGCCCTGCCGCCGGATCGCGCCGCGACCTGGCCGTTCGGCCTGTCAAACCACGACGCCCTCGGCAACGCCGCCGCCAGAAACAGCAAGGCCGTTCCACGCGCGGCAACACGCGTGGAACGGCCTTGCTGCGGTTGCCGCTGCCGACCGGCTATTCGAGGTTCAACTCCTGGATCTTGCGCGTAATCGTATTGCGTCCGATACCGAGACGCTCGGCCGCTTCGACCTTACGCCCACGCGTGAAGTCGAGCGCCTCGCGAATCACCGCAGCCTCGAAGCGGCGCGACAGCTCGTCCATCACATCGGCCGAATTTTCGCGCAGCATACGCGCCACTTCCGTTCGCAACCCGCCCTCCCACGCGCTCACCGGTGCGCCTGCCTGCACGCCCGGCGCCGCGGACACAGGCGACTGCGACAGCGCGCCGTTCGCTCCAGACGCGGCCATTGCATTGCCGGCTGCGTCGGCGGCGAGCCCCGCGCCCGCGACGATATCCCCGTTACCCGCTGTCGACGGCACGAGATCCGGCGGCAGATCCTTGATCTCGATCGTCTGCGCCGGCGCCATGACCGTCAGCCAGTTAGCCAGGTTCTCAAGCTGCCGCACGTTGCCAGCAAACGTGAGCGACGCCAGATACGCGAGCGCTTCGTCGGACACGCGCTTCGGCTCGACGCCCAGGTCTCGCGCGCTCTTCTGCAGAAAATGACGCGTGAGCAGCGGAATATCCTCGCTGCGTTCGCGCAACGCCGGCAGTCGCAGACGGATCACGTTCAGACGGTGATACAGATCCTCGCGGAACAAACCCTGGCGCACGCGCGACTCGAGATTCTGGTGAGTCGCCGCGATGACCCGCACGTTGGCACGCAACGGATTGTGCCCGCCGACACGATAAAACTGGCCATCCGACAGCACGCGCAACAGACGCGTCTGCA
>CALFSF010000440.1 GCA_937917025.1 uncultured Paraburkholderia sp. | reverse complement strand
AATACGAGGGCCGTCCCGCCTTCGTGGCCGAATTTCCCGAAGTGCTGTTCTATGTGCAGCGCCGCGAGTATTTCCGCGTCGATGCGCCCGTGCTCAATCCGTATGTCTGCAAGGGCCAGCTCGCCGACGGCAGCGCGTTCCGCTTCGAAGTGCACGACCTGTCGCTTGGCGGCGTCGGCATTCGCACGAGCGATGAGCGTGTCGCCGAACTCCCGATGGGTGCGACATTCACCGAGTGCCAGCTGGTTCTCGGCGCACTCGGCACGCTGAATCTCGACCTCGAACTGGTTTCCCACCGCTCGATCACGCAGCCGAACGGGGTGACGCGCTATCAGCTGGGTTTTCGTTTTGTCACGTTGCCGGGCAACGCGGAGAACACGCTTCAACGGCTTATCACGCAGCTTGAAATGAAGCGGCGCTCGCTGGTGCGCGCTTAATCAGGCATTACGGCGCCAGCCCGTAGCACCTGAATCATCCGCCGCGCTTCGCGCGCGAAAATCGCTTCGCGCGGCGTAACTGGCCCTCAATGTTTTCGCGGAAGGGCCGATATACATGATGTTCAGTCAACTCGGCGGCGCATCGGCGGCGCCTTTCAGGATGACGCATGTCCAGTAACCTTTTCAGCATCGGCCTCAGCGGACTCAACGCAGCCCAGTGGGGGCTGACGACGACCGGCCAGAACATCGCCAACCAGGCGACGCCCGGCTATTCGGTCGAGCGTCCTGTCTATTCGGAAACGAGCGGACAGTACACCGGTTCCGGATATTTGCCGCAAGGCGTGTCGACGACGACCGTCCAGCGCCAGTGGAGCCAGTATCTGTCGACCCAGTTGAACACCGCTCAGTCGGGCGCCGGTTCGCTGTCCACGTATTACACGATGATCGCGCAGCTGAATAACCTGGTCGGCAGCCCGACCACGGGTATTTCGACGGCGATCACGAGCTATTTCACTGGCCTGCAGAACGTCGCGAACAGTGCGGCCGACAACGCGATGCGCCAGAGCGCGATGAGCAATGCGCAGGCGCTTGCCGACCAGCTCAACGCCGCCGGCCAGCAGTACGACCAGCTGCGCACGAGCGTGAACACGCAACTGAGCGACACCGTTGCCCAGGTCAACACGTACACCGCGCAGATCGCGGCGCTGAACGCGCAGATCGCCGCGCAAAGCACCTCGGGCCAGCCGCCGAACCAGCTGATGGACCAGCGCGACCTCGCCGTGTCGAACCTGTCGTCGCTCGTCGGCGTGCAGGTCGTGCAGAACAGCAGCGGTTACAGCGTGTTCATGGGCAATGGCCAGCCGCTCGTGATGAGCGACAAGAGCTTCAACCTCACCACGCAGGCGTCGCCGTCCGATCCGACCGAACTGTCGGTGGCCTACGCGGGCCTCGCCGGTGCGAACCCGGCACCCACGCCGCAGATCCTGCCGGATTCGTCGGATATTGGCGGCCAGCTAGGCGGCCTGCTCACGTTCCGCAGCCAGTCGCTCGATCCGGCCGAAGCGCAGCTCGGCGCGATCGCGACGAGCTTTGCCGCGCAGGTGAATGCGCAGAACGCGCTGGGTATCGATCTGTCGGGCAACCAGGGCGGCGCGCTCTTCACGGTCGGCTCGCCGACCGTCTACGCCAATTCGAATAACACGAGCACGGCCACGCTGAACGTCTCGTTCGCGAACGCCGCGCAGCCGACGACGAGCGACTACACGCTCGCCTTCGACGGCACGAACTACACGCTGACGGATTCCGCGACGGGCACCCTCATCGGCCAGTCGACGAGCCTTCCGTCGACGATCGGCGGCCTGCAGCTTTCGGTGTCCGGCACGATGAACGCGGGCGACAAGTTCGCCATCGAGCCGACCCGCGGCGCGCTGAACAACTTCGCGCTGACGACTTCCAATGGCTCGGCGATCGCCGCCTCGGCGCCGGTGCTGGCATCGGCGGCGTCGACCAACAACGGTTCCGGCCAGATCACGCAGGGCTCGGTGTCGACGGGCTACACGCTGCCGACGTCGAGCACGACGCTCACGTACAACTCCGGCACGGGCGAGCTGACCGGTTTCCCGGTGGGTTCGGTCGTCACGGTGGGCGGCACGCCGCCTTCGACGGTGACGATCACCACGGCCGGCACGGGCGTGCCGTACGACCCGGCGACGGGCGCGACGCTGACGATCAACGCCGGCACGGGCACGCCGCCGGCGGGCGGCTGGATGAACGGCGTGACGGTGAGCCTGAGCGGCGCGCCTTCGAACAACGACACGTTCACGATCGCGGCGAACACCGGTGGCGGCAACGACGGCCGTAACGCGCAGCTGCTGTCCGGGCTCGTCACGGCGAAGCAGCTGAACGGCGGCACGGTGACGTTGACGAACGCGTACGCGAACTACGTCAACAACGTTGGTAACCAGACGAACAACGTCCAGGCGTCGAGCCAGGCGCAGGCCTCGCTCGTCACGCAGATCACGACCGCGCAGCAATCGGTTTCGGGTGTGAACATCAACGAGGAAGCAGCGAACCTGCTGCAATACCAGCAGGCGTATCAGGCCAACAGCAAGGTGATCCAGACCGCGGACACGCTGTTCCAGACCATCCTCGGCATCTTCAATTGAGGCGTTGAACGACCATGCGCATTTCCACCAGCCAGTATTTCGGCATGAACGTCCAGACGATGGACGATCAGCAAAGCCAGCTCACGCAGCTGTATCAGCAACTGTCGAGCGGCGTGAGCCTTTCGACGCCGTCGGACAACCCGGTGGGCGCCGCGCAGGCCGTGCAGCTGAGCATGCAGGCGGCGACGCTGTCGCAGTACACCAGTAATCAGAACACGGCGCTTTCGTCGTTGCAGTCGGAGGATTCGACGCTCGGCTCGGTCAACACGATCCGGTTTAACATCAACACGCTGCTCGTGCGTGCCGGCGACGGCTCGCTCAACGACGGCGACCGTAGCGCGCTCGCGACCCAGTTGCAGGGCCTGCGCGGCCAGCTGCTGTCGGCGGCGAATGCGACCGACGGCTCGGGCAACTTCCTGTTCGCGGGTTACCAGACGACGGCGCAGCCGTTCGGCACGAACGCGGCGGGCGCGGTGCAGTACAACGGCGACAGCGGCGTGCAGTACGTGCAGGTCACGGGCTCCCGTCAGATCGCAGCCGGCGACAACGGCGCGACAGTGTTCCTCGGCGTTTCGCCGACCGGCACGAACTCGATTCCGGCGGGCGACCCGGGCAATACCGGCTCGGGCACGATCGGCGCGGTGAGCACGACGAACGCGGCGGATCCGGCGAATGCGGACAAGTACACGATTAATTTCACGAGCCCGACGAGTTACACCGTGACGGACCTCACGGCGGGCACGACGAGCGGGGCGCAGACGTTCACGTCGGGCACGGCGATCACGCTGGGCGGTCAGAGCGTGGTGATCTCAGGCGCGCCGGCAGCGGGCGATTCGTTCTCGCTGACGCCGGCCACGCAGGCGGGCACGGACGTGTTCGCGAATATCGACGCAGCGGTGGCGGCATTGCAGACACCGGTGACACCGGGAGCGGGAACGGCGAACCTGACGAATGCAATCTCGACGGCGATGGGCAAGCTGGCGAACACGTTGAACAACGTGATCACGGTTCAGGCATCGGTGGGCGGACGGGAAAACGAAGTGCAGGCGCTGCAGTCGGTCACGCAGAGCAGCAACCTGCAGACGCAGAGCAATCTGGCGGATCTGACGCAGGTGAATCTGACGCAGGTGATCAGCAAATACACGATGGTGCAGTTTTCGCTGCAGGCGGCGCAGCAGGGGTTCTCGATGATTCAGAAGATGTCGTTGTTTAATTACATCGGGAATTGATGATGTAGCGGTTTTTGTGATTTCGCGGTTTGCGTGGAGCGGATGTGAGAACGGCCCGGGTCTGTGAAGACCCGGGCCGTTTTGCTTGATGGTGCTACTAACCGATTACAGATAGACCAGCGAGAACGTGGCCAGACCGTCGATAGCTACTTCAGTGTTTAGAGGCGGCATGTCAGCAGTCTTGTTCAGGGCGAGGTCGATTTCCAGCGGTTGCGAGATCGTTGTGAACGCGCCCGGGACCGTTTGACCCGAAGCCGCCCACGCGTGGGTGCGGATGCCCGGCTGAATGGCGGCGCCGTATGGGTGAAAGTATGCCGTCCAGGTAACACCACCGTTTTGGGAGTAAATTCCGCCAACGGCATTGCCGTCCGCAGTGATACCGTCTTGCGAGAAATTGACGTTATAAGCGCCGACAGTCTTGCCGCCGACCATACCAACGCCCAGTACTTGACTAGCGGCCGGAGAGGTAAGTGCCGAACTTGCCGATCCGCTCGTGCCGCTGCGGTTGTCCACGGTCGTGATGCCGACAGCGACCGGTGCGTCGCAAGTCACGGTGAGCGTTGCGTTCTTCGCGGGCAGCAGCGTAGCGGCGGTTGCGCTGAGTGACGAAGCCGGGATGCGACCAAAGTCGACAACGCCACCACCGGAGATCGTCGGCGTGCATGACGCCGGCACGATCGTACCGATGACCTTCAGGTCAACCGAATCAGCGGCGAACGCGCCAACCGAAGTTGCGGCCAGCATGGCGGCCAGAAGGGTGTTTTTCGAAACGAGTTTCATGAATGGCTCTTTCAAGAGTAGGGAGAAAAAGAACCCGACTGGCTATGTGTACGCCGAATCCTTGAACTGGATTCTGCGTGTTCGCCCCGGTTAGTTGAATCGTAGTTTCGTTAAATGCAGCTTCTTGCGGCGATGAATTTCGCCACTCAACGCAAAGCACGCGGAGCATCGTGCCGAAACCAGTCCGCAGGATCACGACATGCCGGATACCAGCGATTTTCTTTCGGGGATGCCGGCCATGCAGGCGGGCACGGACGTGTTCGCGAACATCGACGCAGCGGTGGCGGCATTGCAGACACCGGTGACACCGGGAGCGGGAACGGCGAACCTGACGAATGCAATCTCGACGGCGATGGGCAAGCTGGCGAACACGTTGAACAACGTGATCACGGTTCAGGCATCGGTGGGCGGACGGGAAAACGAAGTGCAGGCGCTGCAGTCGGTCACGCAGAGCAGCAACCTGCAGACGCAGAGCAATCTGGCGGATCTGACGCAGGTGAATCTGACGCAGGTGATCAGCAAATACACGATGGTGCAGTTTTCGCTGCAGGCGGCGCAGCAGGGGTTCTCGATGATTCAGAAGATGTCGTTGTTTAATTACATCGGGAATTGATGTAGCGGTTTTTCTGATCTGGATGTGAGAACGGCCCGAGTCTGTGAAGACCCGGGCCGTTTCATTTGCAACTATGTGAAGCGAATGCGAGATGCCTTCGTTTCACATTCGCGGCTTGCCGATTACAGATAAACCATCGTGAACGTAGCGAGACCGTCCAGCGGCACGTTATCCGTCAGCGCCGGCAGATTGGTCCGGCTGTTCAGCATCGTCTTAACAAGAATCGATTGCGAGATGACGCTATACGCCTGCGGAGTGTTGCCGCCGCTCGTTGTCCACGAAATCTTGTTAGCTCCGGCCGCGTTAATGTGTGCATCGGTGCTTCCAAGGCGACCCCATGAAGTAGATCCGTTATCCTGATAAATATAGTCAGGCGACGTTCCATCGGCAGTCGTATTGGCTTTCTGGAAGCTGATCGAATACGCGCCGACGTTGTGCGAATTCACAGTGCCGAGACCATACGCGTATTGATTGCCAACGGTGATTGCGCCGGCGGGAGCGGCGCCCGTGCGATTGTCGACAACCTTGACCGCAACACGCGTCGGCTGAAGGCAGGTGATGGTCAGCGACGAAGCCTGGTCGGCGAGCGCGGTGAAACCGGTAGCAGCGAGCGAAGCGGCAGGAATGTTGCCGTAGTCGATAACACCGCCGCCGGCGAGTGTCGGTACGCATGCCTGCGGCACGATCGTACCCGTCAGATGCAGATCGACCGTGTCGGCAGCAAATGCACCAAACGAAGCGGCAGCCAGCAGCGAAGCGAGAACGACGTTTTTCGAAATGAGTTTCATGTGTTCGGTTCTTTCAGATTAATTCAAACATACGAGTACGACCCCGTCGTACCCTAAAAATGCGATTCACTGCACTTGCCGCAATGTTGCGGCATGCGCAGGCGCCTCAAATTACAGATACGTCAGCGTGAACGTTGCGAGGCCGTCGAGCGGCACATCCTGGCTCAGATCCGGCAGATCAGCCTTCTTGTTCAGAACAGCCGTGATTGCCAGAGGCTGCGTGATGGTCGTGTACGCGCCCGGCACGACGGTGCCCGTCGGTGCCCACGAGAACGTCGAGACGCCCGGGGTTTGCATGCCGGTGCCCGCAGCGGCCCAGGTCACATTGCCGTCGACCGACTGGATCGGGTCCACGGCCGCGCCGTCGGCGGTCGGAGCGCTGCCGACCGTGCTGATCGCGAACGAACCCACGTTCTTGCCGCTCACGGAACCGAGACCGAAGTTGTAGCTGTCCGAAGCCAGACCCATTGCGGCGCCTGCGCCGGCAACCACGGAGCTGCTGCGGTTGTCCGTCGTGCTGACAGCGACTTTCGCGCCAGCTTCGCAGACGATGGAGAGCGTGGTGCTCTTGGCCGGCAGTGCCGTGAAGCCGGTCTGGCTGAGCGAGCCCGCAGGAATGTTGCCGTAGTCGACGACGCCGCCACCAGAGAGGGTATACGAATGCGAACCTGAACTTCGCGCCAGGTGCTGATGGCACAGTGGAAAGCCAGACCATCGGCGGCTATCTGACGTATCTGCGCACCGACGGCTACTATGCGGACGCAGTGTTGCAGGCGAGCCGCTTCGGTAACCGCGGTAACGCTGTGATGAGCGATGGTGTGAGCACGCATGGCAGCAACCGCAATTACGGTGTCGGAAGCTCGCTGGAACTGGGCCGCCATATTGGCGTGGACGGTAACTGGTTTGTCGAGCCGTACGTACAACTCGCGGGCCTGTTCACAAGTGGGAGCAGCTTCTCGCTCGACAACGGCATGCAGGCCACGAACGGCCGCAGTGCTTCGCTACAAGGCAAGATTGGCACGGCGGCAGGCAAGGACTTCGTGCTTGGCGACGGTAGCGTGGTTCAGCCGTATGTGAAGCTCGCCTTCATCAACGAGTTCGCGCACAGCAACCCGGCCTATGTCAACGACATTGCGTTCTCCAACGATCTGTCTGGCACGCGCGGCGAATTTTCAGTCGGCATGACGGCAAAGATCAAGAAATCCTTCCACCTTTATGGCGAATATAGCTACGCGAAGGGCCAGAAGATCGAGAAACCGTGGGCGTTGACCGGCGGGCTGCGCTACGTTTGGTAAGCAGCAAGACCGGAAATGAGCGGCCGTCGAGAGAAATCACGACGGTCGTTTCATTTACGAGGTGGTAAAAAGTTGAACCTGAATTGCGATAGCAGCATCGAGCGTTTCGCAGGCCGGCAGCACACGGCTTACGCAGTCGATGAACGTGCGGCAGCGCGCCGACAGCACAGGCGGATGCGGTTCGATCAGCGTCGCTGCGGGATGCTGAAGCGCAGGATGTCTGCTCAATACGTCTGGAATAGAGGTCTCGCCACGCAATCGCAGCATCATCAGCAATTCGATGGGCATCGCCTGTTCGACCGGATGATCGAAATCGAAGAGCATCTGTCCGGAGTCCTGGCGACAGTGCGAAAGATGCCGGTTGGCGAGTTGTATCGCGAGCGGCGTGAAGACGGAATCATCTAAGTCCCAGACCTCGATCATCTCGGCAAGCAGTTCGGCTCCCTTCTGAATCGTACACGGAACTACGGGCACGTTGAGTCCTTTGCCCGCGACACCGACGATCATGCCGGCAATGCCGCCTGGAACCGGGTGTCCCGCGTGATTCACGTCACTTCCAAACCGGCACTTCAGAACGTGCGCAGCGAGATGCGCCCATCCAAGCGTGACAAGCATCGCGATTAACAGCGCGATGTCGCGGTCGTAAATCTGCCGGCGGCGTTGGCCACGCCAGACATCTTCGTAGAGCGCAAGTGCATAGGTGCCCGCAAGCGCCTCAAGTACACCCATTCGTAACGCGGACCAGTCAGGCGTCGCGCTGTCGCCCTGAGAGAGGTCGATACCTCGCCACTGGCGCAAACGCCCAAGCCAGTAAAGCGGCCGTGCACCGCTCGGCAGCGGGACGGCCGCCGGTGCGCGGAGGAAATCTGTCAGTGCGTCGCGATGCATGCGATTAAGTGCCGACGCTTCCGCGTACGCGGTAGCGAGGATCGTCCGACGTTGCTCGTCAGGATCGGAAGTAGATGGATCAGGCAAAGCAGTCTCCGGTCGTGATGTTCAATTGACCGTTGACCTTACGTAGTCGCGCAAGAAGTTTCCATCGTACTTTTACGAGTTTTGCGCGTGTATGCCGCGTGCAACGTACTACCTCGCATCCATAACGCCGCATCTTTAGTGCGGTAATTCGAGATTTAAAGATTCTGCGATTCAGAAGACTCTCCGGTTCTTCCAAACTGGATGCATCGAGACACACGTCGATGCAATCAGGCAACGACCGAACTAAGGGATCCATTCATGAAATCGTCTATCCACTTCAAACTTCGCAACGCCGTTATCGCTACAGCGATGCTCGCGGGTTTCGCAAACGTCGCAATGGCAACCGGAATGGTGCCGGAAACATCAGTCGTGCTTGTCAACGAAGCAGACGGCGAAGCCACGATGAACGTGAAGAACAGCGAAAGCACGCCGCAGCTTCTTTACACGTCCGTGACGCACATTGAGGAAGACCAGGAAAACTTGATTGTCGTAACGCCGCCGGTCTCGCGTGTTGAAGGCAACCAGACGCAAACGGTGCGTTTCGTCTTGCAAAACAAGACCCCGCTGACGGTGGAGCGTCTTGAGCGCGCTGTCTTCGAAGGCATTCCTCCGCGCGACCCGAAAGCGGGCGCCCGCGTGACGATGACTGTTCGCCAGGATCTGCCGCTCGTGATTCATCCGAAGGGCCTCGCCGTGAATCGTGAGCCGTGGAAGGAATTGAAGGTTTCGGTCATCGGCGACGAACTCACCATCGAGAACCCGAGCGCCTACGTTGTGCGTCTTGCACAGACCGTGCAGTTGCAACCGGCGAAGCAAAACGTCGACCTGCCGCGTCCCTATGTGCTGCCGAAGACGAAGGTCACTGTTCCACTGAAGGGCGCGACCGCCGCAGCGACGGTCGCTCGACTGTTCCCTGCCACCACGTATGGCTACGCGGTGGATGCGTACGACACGCCGATTACGCCTGCTTCCGCAACTGAAACGCAGGCGCAAACCCAGGCACCGGCCTCCCAGGTATCGGTTTCGAAGTAAACAGAAACGTCCGACATCATGAAGCTCAATCCACACGCCTCCAGCAGGCACAGTAAGCAGGGAGGACAGACCGCCCTCAAGCTCGCTCCAATCGCAGTGGCCGTGGCGCTGATGATGATCGGTGTCAC
>CALFSF010000439.1 GCA_937917025.1 uncultured Paraburkholderia sp. | reverse complement strand
GCACATTGGAGCCCCAGGCCATGATGAAGGTGGAGTTGTACCAGTCGGCCGATTCCGGCACGTCGGTCTGTTCGCCCCACGTCTGCGGCGACGCGGGCGGCAGGTCGCAGTACCAGTCATAAAAGCTCAGGCTGACGCCGCCGATCAGCGACAGATAGCGGCTGCCCGCCGCATACGACACCATCGACATCGCGGGGATCGGCGAGAATCCGACGATCCGGTCGGGGCCGTGTCGCTTGATGGTATGGATGTTCGCGGCCGCGATGATCTCGTTGACTTCGTCCCAGGTCGAGCGAACGAAGCCGCCCAGTCCGCGGCGACGCATATACGAGGCGCGGGCTTGCGGATCATCCATGATCGCGCGCCATGCTTCCACCGGAGCGAGCGTCAGGCGCTTTTCGCGCCACTGCCTGAGGAGCGCGCTGCGAATCAGCGGATATTTAAGGCGATTCGCGCTGTAGAGATACCAGGAATACGACGCACCGCGGGCACAGCCGCGCGGCTCGTGATTCGGCATGTCGGGACGGGTGCGCGGGTAATCGGTCTGCTGGGTTTCCCAGGTGACGATACCGCTCTTGACATAGATCTTCCACGAACACGAACCCGTGCAGTTGACGCCGTGGGTCGAGCGCGCGATCTTGTCGTGTTGCCATCGTTGCCGGTAGGCGTCTTCCCAGCCACGGTCTTCGTGGGTGGTCATCCCGTGGCCTTCGGAGAAGGTCGGCCTCGATGTGGAGAAGTACTTCAGGCGATCGATAAAGTGGCTCATCTAATCGACTCCGTGGCACTCGCTGCTCGAAGTCTACGCGTGTTGTTCAGTATTGTGGGCATTCTGGGTTTCTCCATGGCTTTACCGACAAATTGCCTTCTGGAACACCGGAATCCGGGGGTTCAGATTGGGCAATTACCGCTTCTTCCGGCGTCCGGGGACGCTATCCTCATGCGCTTCGCATAAACCCGGTCCTCGGGATGTGCTGGGCCGCTGCATCGGGGCAAGCTCAACGCTACCGCCGGGTCCCAGTCATGGAACCGGTCGGCTGTCATACCGTGTCCAGCATCTATCTCATGTTCGAGCGCAAGCGGGCGCCGGGTATAGCCAGGCGCGGCGCGAGTAATCAGCGCGACCCGTCGCATCTGTCGTCAGTGCGCGAATCGCTAGCCCTTCTGGCGTGGGCCAGCGCCCAGGCCGAAATCCTCCATGCCGCGCTATTCCCGGCGCATCGCGGTATGAGAACTCATAAGCGGAGTTAGCCACTTGACCCGGGTCAAGTGGAGTCGACTCCTCCTCAATCCAGGCCGTAGGGACGAGAAGCCCGGTGCATCGAACTTTGCATGAACTGCTACCTGTCGAAACCCGTCGGATACTCAGGCGTATTCCATGATAGGTCACGTTGCGATATTTGATAATCGCAATACGTCGGCTAAAGGAGTGTCAATCCGGGAGTGTCAATCCGCGCCTCGATCACCGGGACGGCACCCGCCGCGCCATTCACCCCAATGCGTGACGATGTCCTGCCCGAGTGGATTGCCGGCGCGGTAGAGGCTTTCGATCGAAGCCGTCCGCGAAGTCACGCATCACAGGCCGCCTTTGAGGAAACCCGTTCGCGCATAGTCAATTCTGCTCATGGATACGCCCCGATGCCGCATGCATAGTACGGAGACGACACCGTATTCGCCCTGGCCAGGCAGAGAGCGCGGCCCGCATCACGCGGGATGCAGGTTGGACAACCATCACGGGGCTCATCATGAACGATCGGGTAAGGAAGGGCGTGTTTGCGTGCCTGGGCACGGGAGTGCTGGCGATGACATTGCTGGCAGGCTGTGGGGGCGGCTCGGACAGTTCAGGCAGTTCGGGCGGCCCGGGCGCCACGCCCGTGGCCGCGTCGACATCGATTGGCGGCACGGTTGCGACCGGTAGCGCAGTTGTGAACGCGGCGGTGCAGATCGTTGACGCGACCGGCAAGATCGTCAATGCCACAGCCGACAGCGCGGGCCGCTACACGGCGTCGCTGGGTGGACTCACTGCGCCGCTGCTCGTCGTGGCCACCGATCCCGCGGGCCAGCGGGACACGCTCTATTCGGTCGTCGCGGTGATCCCAACGGGCTCCGCACCCACCATTGCGAACGCCACGACACTTTCGACCGCACTCGCCACGCTGCTGACGGCGAGCGGCAATCCAGCCGATCTCGGCGCGAACCTGAAGACGCTTGTCACGCCCGATGCGGTGAGCGCGGCGAGAAGCAAGCTCAATGTCGCGCTGGCGTCGATACTTGCGGCCAACGGGTTGACGGCGGCCTCGTTCGATCCGGTCTCGATCCAGTTCGACGCCAACCAGACAGGGCAGGACGCCGTCATCGACGCCGTCCATATCCTGCCCGCTTCCAGTGGCGGTTCGCAGTTGACGTCGGTCGCCGACCTGACGGCGGGCATCGTCCTGAACCAGAGCACGGTGGTGAACGCACCGCTTGCGGTGCCGCCGGCTCCCGCGAACTATCTGGCTTCGGTGACGGGGCAGCTTGCAGCCTGTCTGGCGGGCACGCAGGCTTCGTGCGGCGCGGCCATCGATTCGCAGTTCCGCGAAAACGGCTATACGTCGTTCGCGACGGCGCATCCGGATGCCGCGCAGTCGGGCGTGACGCTCGGCACGCCGCAAACAGTCGCGTTCTTCACCGACAACGGCGTGCAGAAGTCTTATGTCGCGGTGCCGTTCACCACGACCAGCGGCAAGCACGATAACTTCGTGACGGTCGCCCAGGCGACGGGATCGAACAGCTGGAACCTCGTCGGCAACCAGCAGCAATATGACGTAGTGATGCAATCCTCGATGGCACGCCGCCACTATCTCGATGCCGACGACGCGCCGTACAACCGCTATGAGGCTGGATTTTCGCTTGCGGTATCCGCTGGTGGCGTCAACCCGGCGAACCTCGCGTCGGTCGCGATCAGCGGGCCGGGTATCGATGGCACCGCGTATCTGCTGCCGCGCAATTCCAGCGGCACGGCGTTGTTCGGCTTCGCTAGCCACTATCAGAACACCGTGCCCACCGGAGGCCTGACGAGCAGCTCGAACACCAGCATCTACCGCTGGTCGTGGAAGGCGACGTCCGACGCGACGCAGACCTTTACGCCCAACTCCAGCAATCTGGGCTTCTACGCACCGACGCCGATCGACCTCGCGACTGTGCCGCCGCTGTCAGCCTACACCGTGACGTTCTATGACTCGGCCGGTGCGCAGATCGGCCAGCCGTTCAAGGTCGTCAATACGACGCCGGCGCTCGATGCGTCGACGGGTTCGTCGGGCGCATGGCACACCCTGTCCAGTGGGACGATCGCCTCGGTGCTGACGCCAGGCGGCGCGCTGGCCGGCGCCCAGCGAACGCTGCCGGTCAGCTGGACGAGCCTCGACAGCAATGGGATCAACAACGGCGCACAGGTGATCCAGGTGCAGGTTCAGGCGGTGCCGGGCAGCGCGACAACACCTTCGGTGGATGGCTGGTGGCCCGGTCCCAGTGTGTCGCCGGATGCGAACGGTCTCTATACCGTGACCGTCACGGCCGGCCTCGACGAGTACAACGTCGTGCAATGTACGAACTGTCCGTTCGTCGCGCTCGAAACGGGGGGCTCACGGCTGGTTTCGCTGACGTCGCTGAGGAGCGGGGTGCCCTGGGAAGACATCTGGAAGGTATATGAGTGAGGGACGAGGGTCCGTCTGGAGAATCTGGCATGCCTGTCGGGTTCCGCATCGCCCGCGGTGTGCCGGGTCCGGGTTACATCATGAGCGACGCCAGCCGGACCAGTTCCGCCTGCCGATTGCAGTTCATCTTCTTCAGCAGCGACGCGATCTGGTTGCGGACAGTGCGCTCCGCGGTGCCGGTCATCGCCGCATGGTCGGTGGCGGAATGACCGGCGACCAGTGCGGCGAGGACGCGCGCCTCAGCGTGTGTGATGCCGAAGAAGCGTGCGAGACAGTCCGGGTCGGGGGTGGCGAACGTCGTGCGGCTGGCGAGGCGAACGAACAGCACCGTTTCGCCGCCCACGCGGTAAACCGGCGGCGCCACGCTGATGTCGAGACGCAACGCGTGCCCCCAGGATACGGGCGCCGCATAGGACACGTGCGATGCGCCCTGCGCGGCCTGCCTGAGTGCATGCCGCAAACCATGATGGATGGCGGGCTGGAGATGCGTGATGCACAGACCTGAGGCGTCGATCATCCGCGCGCCGCGGAGCAGGCTCGTCGCTACTTCGGATGCCTGCAGGATGCGTCCGGCGGGTGTCACGAGACAGGCGGCCTCGTCGAGCGACAACAACGCGCTGTCGATCGCTTCAAAGTGGAGCGCCGCGATGCGCTGCCGTTCGGAAACGGCGCTGATCAGCGCGCGCGAATATTCGGCGATTTCCATCTGGCTCGCGGCGGTTGCTGTCCTGCGAAGTGGAGCCGAGCGATGAAAGGTCATGGCGGCGCGGCTATGCGCGCCATGCTGCAAGGTGAGCGAGCGAATTTCGCCGATGCGATGGCGGTGCAGGTAGTCGTAAAACGGATGCTTCTGTCGTTCGGGTTGCGAAAGGATCTGCGTCGAGACCGTCCAGGTTCCGGCTGCGGAATCGAACGCGGCGTCGCGGATGGCATCCTGCGCGTGCGTATGCTCGCGGTATTCCTGCACGGCGTGCGAGTCGATATGGCGCTGCTCCATAAAGAGCAGCTCGCGATCCGTGCTGAACATCAGGACGAGCCCGGCATCCGCGCCGACAAGCACCGACGCTGAATCAATGATGTCTTGCCATGGCGGCTCGGGGTCCGTGACGTGACGGACAGCGTCCAAAGCCGCGTGCAACGTGTTTTTATTCGCCATGGCAACCCTGTGCTGTGCGTTTCCCGATATGGAGAATCAGGCAGTTACAACGCGACTATCTGGTTTTTCCGTTATTAGAGTCATATTATTTTTTGGCGCGCAAGTCCCTGGTGCACGTTCAATTTCATTAAAAGGGCAGGCATTAAGCGCTAAAAACATGTTTAACGTTTGCTAAAGGAGGTGCGTCGTGAAACTGCCTCATGCGACGCGGTCGTTGCGCGACGGCGCCCCGCTGATTCTGATGACGTTTCTTGCCATGCCGCTGTTCGCCCATGCGGACGACGAAGCCGCTTCGGGCAGCGGCACGCCGCCTGTGTCGAAGTCCAGAACAGACTGGGCGGAGCGCCTGCGCGCAGCGACCGTCAAGGAAGGGCAGCCGATTCTGCTTGTGATGCATTCCGCGAAAGACTGCATATATTGCGCGCGCTGGAAAGGGTCGCTGGGCGGCAAGGGGGAGTTCGAATCGTGGGCCCAAAGCCGGCCCGACGTTCATCTGATCATTGTCGAACGTGACGCGATCGCAGGCGCCGAGCGCGCAGAAGATTACCCGGACACGCTGCAATGGCTGTACAGGCGGCATCAGGAACGCGCGCAGCTTCAACCTGGCACGCCGATGTTCGAGGTCTTCGTCGTCAGAAAAATGGTCTGGCATTCGTATGGCTACCAGTCATGGGCGCGCGATGTGTTTCCCGCACTAAAGGATCTGGAGCAACGCAGAACGTCCGCGATTTCGTCGATGGGGTTCAACGGCAAGCAGCAGGCGCGCATCGCGGGTCAGTTTGAAACGGCGGATTGAGACGGTGCGTGGGCAGCGCGCGGTCTTAAAACCTGAACCGCTGCGACGCAATCGATCTCGATGTCGAAGTGTCCAGGCCATGCGGCCACGCAAACGAAAATACGGGCGGGCGGGTCTTTGGGGAAATAGCGCGCGTAGATTGCGTTGACTATGCCGAACTGCTCGATCGACGTGCAGTACACATTGCATTTGAGCACGTTATCCAGCGATGAACCTGCGGTCTCAAGACAAAGCTTCATCTGCTCAAGAACGATTTCAGTCTGACGTTCGAGTGGCGCGTCGACAATCTCTCCGGTTTCCATATCGAATGGCGGAAACCCCGATACATAAATCGTTTCGCCATGACGCGTTACGGCGGAAGTCGGCGCCTTCCATTTCTCCAGATACGTCGACAACGGCTCGACACGGATGACTTGACGTTTCATTAAAGCGCTCCAGTTATACGGTCCGGATGCGGCGGGGCCGGTCGTGCAGACGTTAAGCCCGACACAGTTATCTTAAGCGGGACCTTGTCGCCGACGTTTCAGGCTGTCATGAAACGTCGGCGCAACAGGTTCCAGTTGCGCACGCAACTGTGTCGTCGATCTGCAAATCGCCGCCTGGTGACTGAAACAGTGCAGTCGAATCGCTGAAGCGATGAACGGCGGCAAGCCGTCCCCCTCGCCACCTGAAGCGTCGGGATATCGATGAGACGTCGACTTCCTGGGGGGCGTGGCCTGCGCGGCAGCGAGGCCACGCGCGTGCCCCGCCTTATTGCATGCAGTCCGGGCCCGCTGCCTGTGCGCGCTGCGCTGCAACGATACGGCCTGCGCGTTGCGCGTTCTCCGGATAATCGATCCAGTCCAGCGGATCGTAGCCGGCCGCACGCCACGCGAGGAGATCCGCGCGCACGTCGGCGCGGGTCAGCGGGGCCGACGGATCATACGGTCGAGAAGCGCCAGTGTGGGCAATCGCCGATCCCACGCAGAACGCACCAGCCAGCACACCTGCCGTAATACGAATAACTGTTGTCATGGCAACACCTCAAGCGGTGAGAGCCGCACTTGAATTTTAGGTGATGCGTCGAACGGAACAAAGGGCAGGGGGCCGGGCGGATCGGGCGGGTTCAGCGTAAGACAGCGTCACGAAACGCGTTGCCGGAGCGGTGCCTTGCGTGACAACCGTCAGCAGGTTTGCGGCGTGAGTGCGCGTTAATGGCGTGGCCCAGGCCACAGGCTGCCGATGGCCGCGATGCCGACCGCGGCCGCCGACCGCGCCTGGGCGATATGGCTGCGTTCCATGCCGCCGAGCGCGTACAC
>CALFSF010000438.1 GCA_937917025.1 uncultured Paraburkholderia sp. | reverse complement strand
ACATCGGCAGCGTCTTTTCGAGGTTGATGATGTGAATCTTGTTGCGATGGCCGAAAATGAAGGGGGCCATCTTCGGGTTCCAGAAGCGCGTCTGGTGACCAAAGTGGACACCGGCTTCCAGCATTTGACGCATGGTAACTGCCATGAAAATCTCCGCGAGGGTTAGGGTCTTAAGCCGGCTGCCGTATCCGCCGCGCCGTCCCCGCCTCTGCGGGAACCTGACGCCGCGAACACCCTGGGTGCGCCGGCTTGCGAGTCTGCTGCTTTTACTTCGCCTGCTTGCTGCCACATCAGCCGTCCGCGGGCTCGATCAACCGCGCGCATTCGCGGCGCGGCAAAATAACCCTGAACGACTTAGCCAAAGATTATAGCACGTGACTATCGGCCGACTCAACCTGCGCGGTTGCCCCTGAAACGCGCAGGCGGTTGCACCTGCCGGCGCCGGCGATCCCGCTGCCACGCTGCGCCGGCCGCCCCGCCAACCCCTGGCCGGGCGGCCGGAACGCCGTCGCAAAAGGCTGCGGCAGGCCCCATATGGTGCGATAATCCCGCAATAAATTGCATTTCAGGCCCGACTCATGGCTATTACGCTCAAAAACGAAGACGATATCGCGCAGATGCGCATCGCCGGCAAGCTCGCAAGCGAGGTGCTCGACTACATCACGCCGTACGTCAAGGCCGGCGTGACGACGGGCGAGCTCGACCGTCTGTGCCACGAATACATGCTGAATGTGCAGGGCACGATTCCGGCGCCGCTCAACTATCAGCCGCCCGGCTATCCGCCCTACCCGAAAGCCACCTGCATTTCCGTCAACGACGTGATCTGCCATGGCATTCCGGGTGAAAAAACGCTCAAGAACGGCGATGCGCTCAATATCGACATCACTGTCATCAAGAACGGCTATTTCGGCGACACGAGCCGGATGTTCATTGTCGGCGAGGGGTCGATTCTCGCGAAGCGGCTCGTGCAGACCACGTTCGAATGCATGTGGCTCGGCATCGAGCAGGTTCGGCCCGGCGCGCATCTCGGCGATATCGGCCATGCGATCCAGCGGCACGCCGAGGCGCAGGGCTATAGCGTCGTACGGGAATACTGCGGCCACGGCATCGGCCAGGTTTTCCACGACGACCCGCAGATCCTGCATTACGGACGCCCCGGCACCGGCATCGAGCTGCAAAAAGGCATGATTTTCACGATCGAGCCGATGATCAACGCCGGTCGTCGCGACATCCGCACGATGCCTGACCAGTGGACCGTGAAAACCAAGGACCGCAGCCTGTCGGCCCAGTGGGAGCACACGATTCTCGTCACGGAAACCGGCTATGAGGTGCTGACGGTCTCCGCCGGCACGCCTGCCCGCCCGGCTCTCGCCGCCGCCAACGCCACCGCCTGAGCGGTCCTTCGATCTCCTGCGCCGGTTGCCCATGAGTGTTCCTGCTGTCGCGCCAACCCATGCCTCGTCGCTACGGGCGGACTACAAGGTGGCCAAAGCTTCGTTACTGGAACGTTTCCGGTCGGCGGCCAACGTCGACTCGCTGATGCGCGCACTCGCGCGCCTCACCGACAGCGCGCTGGTCGGCGCCTGGAACGCCTGCGAGCTGCCCGGGTCGCTGGCGCTCGTCGCCGTCGGCGGCTTCGGTCGCGGCGAGCTGGCGCCTCATTCGGATATCGACATTCTCGTCCTCCTGCCGGACGAACCGGTTTCGCATCTGGAAGCACGCGTGGAGCGCTTCATCGGACTTGCGTGGGATCTGGGCCTCGAACTCGGCAGCAGCGTGCGCACGGTTTCACAATGTCTCGACGAAGCGGCCAGCGACATCACGGTCCGCACGGCGCTGCTCGAAGCGCGCCGGATCACGGGCAGCGCGGCGCTCTTCGAAGACTTCTCGCAGCGCTACCGCGACGCCCTCGATCCGCTCGCGTTTTTCCAGGCCAAGGTGCTGGAGATGCGTCAGCGTCACGCCCGGTACCAGGACACACCATACGCGCTCGAGCCAAACCTCAAGGAAAGCCCCGGCGGCCTGCGCGACCTGCAACTGATCCTGTGGGTCACGCAGGCCGCGCGATTTGGCAGCAGCTGGCGCGAGCTGGATGAGCGCGGCCTGATTACCGGTCGCGAAGCGCGCGAGTTGCGCCGCAACGAGGGTTTCCTGAAAACACTGCGGGCCCGTCTGCACATCATTGCCGGGCGTCGCCAGGACATCCTGGTGTTCGATCTGCAAAATCCGGTCGCGGAGAGCTTCGGTTACAAGGCGACCGCCACGAAGCGCGCCAGCGAACAGTTGATGCGCCGCTACTACTGGGCGGCCAAGGCGGTCACGCAGCTTGCGACGATTCTGATCCAGAACATCGAGGCGCAGCTTTTTCCGAAAACAAGCAACGTCACCCGGGTTTTGTCCGATCGTTTCGTCGAGAAACAGGGCATGCTGGAAATTGCCACTGACGACGTCTTCGAGCGTGAACCGAACGCGATCCTCGAGGCTTTTCTGTTGTACGAGAAAACGCCCGGCGTGAAGGGCCTGTCCGCCCGCACGCTGCGCGCGCTCTACAATGCGCGCGAGGTGATGAACCAGCATTGGCGGCG
>CALFSF010000437.1 GCA_937917025.1 uncultured Paraburkholderia sp. | reverse complement strand
TTGCTGGACCGCGAAGGCATGCTGTGCGGCTTCGAGCTGAAAGTGCGCAGCCCGGCCGTGCCGGACCCCGATCCCGCGAACTTCACCGATAGCGAAAACGACGTCGCAGCGCTGGCGCAGGCCGTCAAGGACGCGCAGGCAGCACGCGTCCAGGTGGCGAAGCGCGTCATCCAGGCCGCGGCGCATCCCGATGCCGGCAGCGCGCTCGCGGGCCATATGGCGTACGTCGATGCGAGCCGCGAGATGCTGTTCGACGAAACGTTGCGCCGGTTGCCGCCGTCCCGCTTCATGCTCGAACTGCCGCCCGATCTCGTCGCCGACGACATGCTTGTGAGCCGCGTGATCGCGCTGCATGGCAAACGTTATCGTTTCGTGCTCGACGACGTCACGCAGCCCGACGACACCTTTGCGAAACTGCTGCCGTACGCCGATGCCGTCAAGATCGATTTTGGCAACACACAACCCGCGTTGTTGCCGAAGCTCGCGAAGGTGCTGAAGGCGGCGGGCAAAATCCTGATCGCGAAGGGCCTCGATACGCCGGCCGCGTTTCAGACCGCGTTCGATCTCGGCTTCGACCGTTTTCAGGGCTATTTCTTCGCGCGCCCGCAGGCGCAGGGCATGCGCCGCGCCGGCGCGCCGCGTCACGCGCTGCTGAACCTGCTGCAACTGCTCGCGTCCGATCCGACCGTCGCGCAGCTCGAGGCGGAACTCAAGCTCAACCCCGTGCTCGTGATGCATCTGATGCGGCTCGCGAATTCGAGCGGCCTCGGCCTCGGTCACAAGGTCACGTCGTTGCGCGAGGCGATCAACGCAACGGGCACGAACCGCATTGCACGCTGGACGCAACTGCTGCTTTACGCGGACGGCCGCAAGGTGTCGCTCGAAGACGATCCTCTGCTGCAACTCGCCGCCACGCGCGCGCGCTTCATGGAACTCGCGATCGAGCGTCTGCCTGAAGCGGGGCGCGACGAAGCCGATGCGGCGTTTCTCACGGGCGTGTTTTCGTTTGTGGATGCGGTGTTCGGCGAGCCGCTGGACAGCACGCTCGACATGCTGATGCTGAGCCGTCCGATCCGCGCGGCGATTCTGCGTCGCGAAGGGGCGCTGGGCGCGCTGCTGTCGGCAATCGACGCGCTGGAACACGGCGCGTGGAGCGATCTGGACGCCGCGAGCACGCAGCTCGCGCCGTTGACGCCGGGGGATGTCGCGAGTCTCGCGCTGGTGGCGGCCGCGTGGGCGGGTGTTGCGGATAGCAGCGCCGAAGCCGCGGGGCTGGAGCGGATCGAGGATTAGAGCGCTGTGAAAGCAGGGGGGTGGTGAAGTGGATCGCCTTCAGACGGTTGTCGATGGCGAGCCGTTAGCCGGTCGATTCGCAAGCCGCCGGCAAACAACCGGCGCACTGCGGACATAGCTTAAAACACCTCCATCTCACTCCTCGGCGACTGCGCGAAAAACCGTCCCATCTCACGCGCCAGCTCGTTCAACGCCGCCATCTCCTTCTGCGAGATCTTGCGCGGTTCCTGCGAATGCGACCAGTCGCCGTACATCAGCGCGACCGTCGACTGATTCTCCTCCAGCACGACCGGCAGGATCACGAACGAACGCGCGTCATCGAATGCCCGGCGGAACCATACCGGCAGACGCGCCATGATCTTCGGGTCGCGCGCGTTCTCGATGAAAATGCCGACCGAATTCGCGATCGCCAGATGGAACACGTCCGGTTCGAACGTCGCGGTGAAGCCGAGCGCCGGCAACAGCGCGTCCATCTTCGGCCCGAGGCCGAGCCGCGCCTTGAACGAGCCGGCGCCGTGCCTCACGAACACGACCGTGCGCGTGAAATTGAGCCCCGCCAGCACGGTCTCCGACGCCATCGCGAGCACCGGGCCGATCGGATTGTCGGAGGGCAGCGCACGCAGGTCCTCGACACAGGCGGCGATACGCGCTTCGGGATCGAGTGCTTCGCGCGCGATCGCATCCGCATTCGCGCGCAGCTCGACGATCTCGCGCATCACGCCGTCGTCGGACTCCTCGCCCGCGAGCGCGATGCTCATGGCGACGAGCGTTTCCGGATCGGTGCCGAGCATGTGACCGTAGCGGTGCGCAAGCTCGGCGATACTGGTTTCGCGCACCGCGTCGGACATGTTCGGCGTCGTCAGGACGTGCGAGACCTCGGTCGAATAGTTGGTGATGGCGCGCAGCCACTGTACCTGGCGTGACGCGTTGTCCGGCGTTTCATATTGCGTCATGCCGGCACGGATGATGTCGGGCAGGCGCCAGCGCGTCGCCGCTTCAAGGCCGATTTCGTCGAACGTGACGCCGAGCTCGTTGTTGCACGCTTCGTTTTCGTCGACGCCCGCGTCGATTTCGCGGCGGATCTTGTCCCACTCGGTGTCGAGGTAGAAGACGACCAGCAGCTTGCCCACCTGACGCATCAGCGTGCAGACGACGGCCTCTTCGCCGGCGCGCAGATCGCCGCGCTCGGTGAGCTTGCGCGCGACGCAGCCCGAGAGCATCGTGCGGTTCAGTTCGAGCTTCGCGTCGATGCGCCGCGGTGCGCTGTGGTGAAAGTGATCGACGAGTTTCAGCCCGACGATCAGATGACCGACGGCATCCATGCCGAGCACCATCAGCGCGCGCGTGACAGTCGTGATGTTGCCGCCGAACGCCATGTACATCGCGGAATTGGCGAGCCGCAACACCTTTTGCGTGAGGGCGAAATCCGACAGCACAACCTGCACGAGCGCGGAAAAATCAAGCTCGTCATTGTTCATCGCCGACATGGTGGTGCGCATCGCATGCGAAAGCATGGGGAAGTCCCCGCGCTCGTTCATTCGCGACCACAGCCTGTCCAGCAGCGTAGCCTTCATTTAAGTCCCGCCAAAGCCATACTTGTTCCAGTGTTCAGCATGCCGGCGCGTGCCGGATATCCGGACTTCGGGTCGATCATATACATCAGGACACCGCGTGATGCAGACGAAGCTCGCGCGATTCGAAGCGCTGCGCCAGCTCGTCCGACGGCAGCGCCTTGCAGACGAGCCAGCCCTGAATGTGATCGCAGCCCATCTCGGTCAGAAGCGCGCGTTGCGCTTCGGTTTCGACACCTTCGGCGACGAGTTCGAGATCGAGTGTCTGAGCCAGCCCGACCACCGCGCTAACGATCGCCTGATCGTTTCGCGAGGTTAGCAGATTCTCGACGAAGCTACGGTCGATCTTGAGCTTCGCAAGCGGGAAACGTTGCAGATACGCGAGGCTCGAATAGCCGGTGCCGAAATCGTCGACGGCAAAGCGGATGCCGATCGCCGTCATCTCTTCGAGCAGCGCCTTCGCGTGTACCGGGTCGTGCATCAGCAGGCTTTCCGTGATCTCGAACACGAGCCGGCGCGGATCGATGCCGGTGAGCGTGATCGCCTCGCGCACGCTTTCGGTAAAACGCGGATCGCGGAACTGCTGGGGCGACACGTTCACCGCGACGTATTGCAGCGAAATGCCCCGGGTGTCCCACTGGATCAGCTGCATGCA
>CALFSF010000436.1 GCA_937917025.1 uncultured Paraburkholderia sp. | reverse complement strand
TGATGCTCGGCCAGCGCGGACGGCGCCAGCCAGTCAGGCCGAGCACGCGCCACGTGGAGCCGCTAAAGATGATCGCGCCGAGAAAGCGTGTGGCCACGGCGGTCGCGATCACGACGGGCAGCGTCGGCGAGATCCAGTGCGCGGCGACGAGCGGCAGGCACTGGAACGTCGCCATGCCGAACACCTGGTTGAGATTGAAGACGGCGAAGCGCTCCGCGCCCGTCAGCGAGCCGGCCATCACCCACGTGAGATTGGCGAGCGGAATCGCGACCGCGAGCCACGGCAGGCTCGCGTACACCTCGTGACCGAACGCGGGCGACAGATGGCCGAACATCTTCAGCCACGTGAGCGCGATGCCCCAGAGCAGCAGCGCGCCAGCCATGCCGGTCATGAAATTGACGAACAGCGCGCTGAAGAACACCTGCTCGACGCGTTCGTGCGACTGGTCTTTCGCCGCGCGGGCAATCGAGATGCGATTCTCGGTGGCGAGGCTGATGCCCATGTCGAGCACGCCGAAGTAGCCGATCAGCGTCCAGACGAGATTCATCACGCCATAGCGCGCGGCGCCAAGCGTGGTCAGATATCCCGGCACGGTCACGAACGAAATCGCGATCGGGACGGCCGTTCCAAGCAGATTCAGACCGACATTACGCAGAATCCGACTGTCCATCTTGCCCCCAGGTTGGCGGCATCACCGTTCGCGCGGCGACTTGTCAGCGCGCTGCGTATCGCCATGCGGACCTTGCCGCGCCAGCCGGAATGCCTCGTTTGACGTATTGGACCAGCGTTCGCATGTGGTATCGGTGCGCGCGCACACACAAGCACCGGCACGCCGCGCGGTTCAGGGCTCGCCGAGTGCCTCGCGGTAGACGCGGGCGACCTGGGCGGCCACGACGGCGTTGTCGAAGCGCGTGCGCGCGTAGTCGCGGCATGCGCGCTCATCCGGCAGCACGCGGCGACCGCGCAGCGCATCCGAGATGCCGGCGGCGATCGCCTGATAGCCGATGGACGGCAGCACCAGTTCTGGCGAAAGCGGCGCGACCGCTTCCGGCAGGCCCCCCACCGGCGTCACCAGCACGGGCGTGCCCGCCGCGAGCGATTCGATCGTCGTCAAGCCAAAGCCCTCGAGCGAGAGCGTCGGCACGACGGTCACGTCGGCGGCGCGATACCAGAGCGGCAACGCTTCATCCGTCACGTAGCCGGCGAGCCGCACATGGCTGTCGAGCCGGCGTGCGGCGATCGTCGCGCGCAACGCGGGTTCGAGCGGCCCCTTGCCCGCGATCACCAGCAACGCGTCGGGAACGCTCTGGCGCACCACGAACATCGCATCGACGAGTTCCTCGAGCCCCATGCGCGACACGAGCCGCCGGATGCAGAAAACCAGCGGGCGATCGGCCGGCAGACCGAGCCTCTCGCGCACCTCGGCTTTCGTCCGCGTGACGTTGAAACGCTCGACGTCGACACAACCCGGCACGATCCGGATCGTGTCTTCAGGCACGCCGTAGCGCTCGCGCAGGAGGTCGCCGAACGCGCGTGAAAGCACGATATGCCGGCTCGCGTTGCGATACACGGACTTCTCGATCGCGTGCCTGACGAGGCGCGATACGCTGGTGTGTCCTTCCGCCGCCGCTTCGTCGGCCCAGGGGCCGTGAAAATGCACGACGCGCGGAATCCCCGCGAATACGCCGGCAGTCGGCGCCGTGTACAGCGCGAAGTGCGATGCCACGACATCGGGCGACATCGCACGCTTGAGCCTGCGCGAATATCTGCGCGCCTGCCACATCCGGGTCGGAAGACGGTCTTCAGCGTCCGCGAACGCGTGAACCTGGCCGCCCGAGTCGCGAAATACGTCGTCGCTGCCCGCCACGAGGCCGCGCACGCTGACGCCCTGCGCCGGGAGCGATTCGATCAGCGCCTTGAATACCCGGTCGAGCCCGCCCGGCCGCTCGCCGAACCAGTGCATGCCGATCTGCAGCGAATCGATCAAGGTGCTCATGACGTCGCGGACATCGCGTTGTGGGTGATCCCGTTTTTCCCGGGAGGCTGCGTCCTGCGCAGTTCTTCGTAGAGCGACAGATAGCGCATCGCCATCTGTTCCCAGCTCAGCGACATCGCCAGTTCGCGAGCGGCCGCGCCCATGGTCCGCGCGCGCGCGGGGTCGGCGGCAAGCCAGCTGATCGCCGCGGCCAGACCGTCGATATCTTCCGGGCTCTCGAGCACGACGCCGCACGCGCTGTCGATCACTTCGGCGCCCCCGGCGGTGGCGACCGTCACGACCGGCAGTGCGCTCGCGAGCGCTTCGAGCATGACGAGACTCATCGCTTCGTAGCGCGACGGAAACACGAACGCATCGACCGAACGCATCAACGCCGGCATGTCGCGCACGAAGTCGACGAAATGAACCCGGTCCGCGACGCCGAGCGTCGCCGCGAGCGCGGGATAAGGACAGTTGCCGACGCCGCCCGCCACCACCAGATGGACGTGGGCCGGCGTCGACACCAGCGCGCGCAGCACCGCGTCGAGATTTTTACGCGCCACGTGCAGATCGCCTGCGAAGAGCAGCAGGAACGGCGTCGAAGGCAAACCGAAACGCTCGCGCCCGGCCGGACCCGGCGCGAACTCGTCGACGTCGACGCCGTTGTGAATCACATGCAGGCGCTGCGCGGCGATGCCCGTGGCCTGCACCTCGGCGGCCACTTTCCGCGAAACGGGCACGACCGTGCGCGCCGCGAGAAACGCGCGCTTCTCGCACCATGCGTTAAGCCGCGTAAAGGCCAGCTGATACGCCGCGTATGCGCCCTGTCGAAGATTGATCGGATAGAAGCCGCATCGATACCAGCCGTCGTGGACAAAGTGCACGCTGTTGACGTCGGCGCGCGCCCACGTGATGAAGCCGTTCACGTGGATCAGGTCGAACTGGCCGCGATGCGCGGCAATCCAGGCGCCGCTGCGCAATGCGAAGACCTGGTACTTGACGAGGCGGGTCGGCAGCCAGCTCTCGCGGATCCGCACGAAGCGCAGGCGCGGATGGGCCAGTAACGTTTCCTCGATGCGGGAACCGAGTACGGTCACCGAATGGCCCGCGGCCAGCAGCGCACGCACGATCTCGTAGTTCACGCGGCCCTGGCCGTCATTCGTGACGACGCGGTGAGTCACGATCAGAATTCTCATCGCGCAGCTCCAGAATGGAAGGGAACGGACGGAACCGTGTGCGGCCCGTATTGAGGCACGACGACAGGCGCCGGCGGCGCTTGTGCCGCTTGTGCCGCTTGCGCCGCTTGTGTCGCCTGACGCTTCGCCGCTTCGCGACGCGCGGCGGCCCCGGTTTCGCGGACATACCGCAGACCGTTCACAGGCATGAGCACGCCGATAAAAAAGAACATGCCCGTCATTCCCGCGAGCGTATTGGAGAACAGCATCATCGCGACGATCGCCACCGCGATGCCGACGCCGCAGACGCCAAAGCGGTCGTGCGGCCGCGCCCGGCTTGCTGCGAACGCCCGCATGATCAGCATGACGATTCCGGAAACATAGAGCAGCGAGCCCGGCCAGCCCATCGTGTACGGCACTTCCATCACGCCGCTATCGAACACGGCGATCACGTTCGACGTGTCGGCCAGCTTGCTCGCAACGCCCGTCGTGCCGAACCCTTGCCCTGAGATGTCGGTCAGCGCGCGGCCCATGAAACTCGAGTACATGCCGACGCGAACCTGGTAGCTGTCGTCCTGGCCCAGGTTCTGGACGGTCTCGAGCCGTGACGTGAAGTGCTTCGACACTTCGTCGATCATGGTGAGCGGCAGGCATATCGCGACGCAGGCCACGATACCGGCGATCATCCGGATACGGCTGCGTCCGTCGAGCATGGCGATCGGATAGATCAACCCGATCAACAGGCCGCCCCATGCGCTGCGCACCGCGGTGAACATCAGCGCGGGCAACATGATCGCGGCGGCGATGCGCAGCTTGCCCTTGCCCGCGAGCACCATCAGGATGCAGACGAGCGCCGTATTGGCGAACGGGCCGGACGAATTCATCGTGCTCGCGATCCGCAGTCCGAACGGCACGGGCTGGCCTTCGGAGGTCATGCCGGAGGCAAGCAGTCAGACCAGGGCCCAGGGCGGCAGTTAAAC
>CALFSF010000435.1 GCA_937917025.1 uncultured Paraburkholderia sp. | reverse complement strand
TGGACAGCGAATACATACCGCGCGACATCGGCAGCAGGGCAGACACTGGTTCGTCGTCTTTCCGGGCATCTAATGGTTTTCATCGACCTTTACCGCGTGCGTGACCTGAGCAACCCGCGCCGCTAGCGCTTGCCGCCACGACGCGGCGCCTCCCTTATCCCAGCACCGGCTTGTGACTTGCCCCGCCAGGGCCTGCTTGCGGGCGTGCGCACGCGCCTTCAACGTTGATCAGGAAACCCATCCATGCCAACCCGTATCGTCGACATACACCCGCACGTGATTTCCACCGACGAGAAAACCTATCCGCGCGATCCGCTCGGCGGCAGGCAGTCGGCATGGTCGCAGGAACGCCCCACGTCGTACGCGCAGCTGCTCGCCGCGATGGACGAAGCGGGTGTGGCGAAGGCGGCGATCGTGCATTCGTCGACCTGTTACGGTTTTGATAACGCGTACTGCATGGACGCGGTGGCGGCGCATCCGGATCGTTTCACCGGCGTCGGTTCGGTCGACATGCTCGCAGCGGACGCGGTCGACAGGATCCGTTACTGGGCCGCTCGCGGCATGACGGGGCTGCGGCTTTTCACCGCCGGCAGCACGATGCAGGGCCAGGGCGACTGGCTCGCCGACCCGCGTTCGTTCGCCGGCTGGGAATGCGCGGCCGGGCTGAACCTGCCGGTGTGCGTGCAGATGCGCATCGAGGGCATCCAGCAGCTAAACGTGCTGATCGAGCGCTTCCCGACCGTGCGCATCGTGATCGACCATCTGATGAACCCAAATCTCGAAGAAGGCCCGCCGTATGCCGGCGCCGAGCCGCTCTTCGGACTCGCGAAACACGACAATATCTATCTCAAGTTGAGCAGCGTGATCATCCGTCAGGCGCGTGCCGGCAAGGCGACGCCCGAGTCGTTCTTCTCGCGTGTCGTTGACCGGTTCGGCGCGCGGCGCATTGCATGGGGCTCGAATTTCCCCGCGTCGCCGGGCTCGCTGAAAGAAATCGTCAAGGACAACCTGCAGGCTCTCGAGTGGCTCCCCGAAGAAGACAAGGCGTGGATTTTCAATCGTACCGCGCTGCAACTGTATCCGGCTCTCGCATAAAGGAAACAAGCTATGAACGCCACCAGACGCATTCCGCTG
>CALFSF010000434.1 GCA_937917025.1 uncultured Paraburkholderia sp. | reverse complement strand
TCGCGCACGACTTCCACAACCTGCTCGGGGTGATCGCCGGGAACGCGGACCTCCTTCAAGAGGGGCTGCCCGCGGGCGACCCGCGGCGCGAGTACGCGGAGACCATCGCCCGCACCGCGCACACGGTCGCGGCGGTGAGCCGGCAGCTGGTCGCGGTCGGGAAGCCGGCGCCCCCCGCGCCGGCCCCGCTCGACGTGCTGCGCCGCGCAGGCCTGAAAGTTTCGTCCGACCGTGGCCGCGCAGCCGCGCCGGCCGTAGCCGCGGCGGCGCCCGCGCCAAAGACTGCCACGCCGAAGCCGGTGCCGCGCGTCAACGTCCCGGTGCCGACGCCAGGCGCGCCGCGCCGCGCGCAGGACGCCGCGCCCGTGCGCGAGCCGGCTGCCCAGCCGCAAGCGCGTAATAACGGCAACCAGGGTGGCGCATCTATCCCGCCGTGGGACGACATGCCGCCGGACGACTACATGCCGATGTCGTCGGACGATGCGTTTTTCGCGCCGCCCGATGACAACTACATGCCCGTCTTCGACAGCGGTCCAGACGACGTGCGTCTCACGCCCGCTGCAAAAGAACCCGCGCCCGTCGTCGACACGCGTCCGCTGCCGCCCGCCGTTCCGCTCGACGCCATCGGCTTCGAGGGCGACTGGCCCGCGCTCGCCGCTGGTCTGCCGCTGAAGGGCATTTCGTATCAACTGGCGTTCAACAGCGAACTGATGTCGCTCGACGGCACGACGCTTCGGTTGAACGTGCCGGTGCCGCAATACGCGGACGCCGCGCAGGTCGCGAAGCTGAAGGCGGCGCTTGCCGAACGCCTCGGCAAGACGGTCGACGTGCAGGTCGAAGTCGGCGCCGCGCGCCGCACGGCGGCCGCGCTCGATGCCGCGGCGCGCGCGCAGCGTCAGCAGGACGCCGAACGCGAGATCCGGCAGGATCCGTTCGTGCAATCGCTGATCCGCGATTTCGGCGCGAGCATCGTGCCGGATTCGATCCGGCCGATCGCGCCGGACGCCGGGCAGGGCGCGGCCGGCAGCGCATCCGCCTCGCATTGAACTGAACACACATCGAAAGGCGCGGTTGTCACGAAGCGCCGTCGCCAGACCCCTGAATTTCAAACGATCAAGAAGGAGCACGCCATGATGAAAGGTCAACTCGCCGGGCTGATGAAGCAGGCCCAGCAGATGCAGGAAAACATGAAGAAGATGCAGGAGCAGCTCGCGCTGATCGAAGTCGAAGGACAGTCGGGCGCGGGCCTCGTCAAGGTGACGATGACCTGCAAGAACGACGTGCGCCGCGTGTCGATCGATCCGAGCCTCCTCGCCGACGACAAGGACATGCTCGAAGACCTCGTCGCCGCCGCGTTCAACGACGCCGTGCGCAAGGCCGAAGCCACCGCGCAGGAAAAGATGGGCGGCATGACGTCGGGCTTGCCGCTGCCGCCGGGATTCAAGCTGCCGTTCTGATCCGGCAGCGTCAGCATCGCGGGTCCGTAACGGGATGCCCCAGCGGACCCGTGGACGATCCGGAGCACCACCCGCAGCACTTTTGTACTGCTTTTCTGACGACGCCGATTTCGCATGAAACAACCTTCCGCCCTGTCGGCGCTCGTCGAAGCGCTGCGCGCGCTGCCCGGAGTCGGGCCCAAATCCGCGCAACGCATGGCGTATCACCTGATGCAGCACGATCGCGACGGCGCCGAAAAGCTCGGCCGCTCGCTGCTCTTCGCGACCGAACATCTTCAGCATTGCGAGAAGTGCAACACGTTCACCGAGGCCCGGATCTGCGACGTCTGTCTCGATGAGGAGCGCGATCCGGCGCTGCTGTGCGTCGTGGAAACCCCGGCTGACCAGATCATGCTCGAGCAGACGATGACCTACCGCGGTCTCTATTTCGTGCTGATGGGGCGGCTCAGCCCGCTCGACGGCATCGGCCCGAAGGAGATCCATTTCGACCGGCTGGTGAAGCGGGCTTCGGACGGCGTCGTCAAGGAAGTCGTGCTTGCAACCAATTTCACCAACGAAGGCGAGGCGACCGCGCATTACCTCGGCCAGACGCTGAAGGCGCGCGGGCTTGCCGTGACGCGTCTCGCGCGCGGCGTGCCGGTCGGCGGCGAACTCGAATACGTGGACGCCGGCACCATTGCCCGCGCCATGCTGGACCGGCGTTCAATGTAACGCGGTCTCGCTTTGTACCGACACGAACACCGGACGCGATTGCCTTTCGTAGACCCAGCCAGACAAGAAGGAGACACATGAGCGCAACCACAGGCCCGCTCGCGGGCGTCAAGGTGCTCGAACTCGGCACGCTGATCGCAGGTCCGTTCGCGGCGCGTTTCATGGGCGAATTCGGCGCGGACGTCATCAAGATCGAAGACCCGAAGGGCGGCGATCCGCTGCGCAAGTGGCGCAAGCTCTATCCGGAAGTGGGCGGCACGTCGCTGTGGTGGGCGGTGCAGGCGCGCAACAAGAAGTCGGTGACGATCAACCTGAAGGCCGAAGAGGGCAAGGAAATCGTCCGGCGTCTCGCGAAGGAAGCCGATATCGTCATCGAGAATTTCCGGCCCGGGTTGCTCGAAAAGCTCGGGCTCGGTTACGACGTGCTATCCGCGGAAAATCCCGGTCTCGTGATGGTGCGGCTCTCCGGTTACGGCCAGACGGGTCCGTATCGCGACCGTCCGGGCTTCGGCGCGATCGCCGAATCGATGGGCGGCCTGCGCCACATCACCGGTTATCCGGACCTGCCGCCGCCGCGCATCGGCATTTCGATTGGCGACTCGATCGCCGCGCTGCACGGCGTGATCGGCGCGCTGATGGCGCTGCATCACAAGCAGGTGAATGGCGGCAAGGGGCAGGTCGTCGATGTCGCGCTGTACGAAGCCGTCTTCAACATGATGGAAAGCGTCGTGCCGGAATACGGCGTGTACGGGATGGTGCGCGAGCGCACCGGCGCGTCGCTGCCGGGCATCGTGCCGTCGAATACCTATCCGTGCCGCGACGGCAGCATCGTGATCGGCGGCAACAGCGATCCGATCTTCAAACGCCTGATGATCGCGATCGACCGCGAGGATCTCGCGAACGATCCGGGTCTCGCGCAGAACGACGGCCGCGTGCCGCGCACGCTCGAGATCGACGCGGCGATCGCCACGTGGCTCGCCACCCGCACGATCGACGAGGCGCTTGCCGTGCTGAACGCGGCCGACGTGCCGGTCGGGCGCATCTACAGCGTCGCCGACATGTTCACCGATCCGCAGTATCTTGCCCGCCAGATGATCCAGCGCTTCAAGTGGCAGGACGACGTCGAGATCACGTTGCCGGGCGTCACGCCGAAGCTCTCGGATACGCCAGGGGAAACGCGCTGGCTCGGCCCGGAACTGGGTGAACATACCGATGAAGTCCTCCATTCACTAGGTTATGATGCAGGCGACATTGCCCGGCTGCATGCGGAGCGGATCGTTTGACGGTGACGTCCACGCCTGGCGCGTGAGGCAGTAAACACGAGACACCGCGAGACTCGCGACAACCCGGCACACGGGGCCGGGTAGAACAAAAACACAACTAGAACGGAGACACCAGGATGCAACGCAGAACGTTCCTGAGCGGTTCGGCCGCACTCGCTGGCGCCGCGCTCGCCGGCACCCCGCTCGCCTTCGGGCAGGGCAAGCTGGAGACGACGCAGGTATCGGTCGCCGTCGGCGGCAAGAACCTGTTTTACTACCTGCCGCTCACGATCGCCGAGCGTCGCAACTTTTTCAAGGACGAAGGGCTCGACGTCGAAATCTCCGATTTCGCGGGCGGCTCGCAGGCGCTGAAGGCCGCGGTCGGCGGCAGCGCGGATGTCGTCTCCGGCGCGTTCGAACACACGCTGCTGCTGCAGGCGCGAAACCAGATGTTCCGCGAATTCGTGCTGCAAGGGCGCGCGCCGCAGATCGTGCTCGCCGTGTCGAAGAAGGCGATGCCGAACTACAAGACCATCGCCGATCTGAAGGGCAAGAAAATCGGCGTCACGGCGCCGGGTTCGTCGACGTCGATCATGGCGAGCTTCGTGCTCGCGAAAGCAGGGCTCACCGCGAAGGACGTCGCGTTCATCGGCGTGGGTGCGGGCGCGGGGGCGATCTCGGCGCTGCAATCCGGCCAGATCGACGCGATCGCCAATCTCGATCCGGTGATGACGAAGCTCGAACGCGCGGGCGATATCCGCGTGGTGTCGGACACGCGCACGCTCGCCGACACGCGCACGGTATTCGGCGGCAACATGCCGGCGGGCTGCCTGTACGCGTCGCAAAGCTTCATCACGAAGCATCCGAATACGACGCAGGCGCTGACCAACGCGATGGTGCGCGCGCTCAAATGGCTGCAGACGGCCACGGGCAGCGAACTGATCAACACGGTGCCGGAGGGCTATCTGCTCGGCGACCGCGCGCTCTATCTCGACGCCTGGCAGCACGTGAAGGAAGCGATGTCGCCGGACGGCCTGATGCCGGCCGACGGTCCCGCGACGTCGCTGAAAACGCTCCAGACGTTCGACGACACGATCAAGGGCAAGCCGATCGACCTGTCGAAGACGTGGACGAACGACTTCGTCAAGAAAGCGCTCGCCACCGTCAAGGCCTGAACGCCGTCTCACGCTGTTTCGCGTGTAACGGGCCGGTGGTTCATCACGGCCCGTCACGCGTACGAACCCCAACGCATCCGAAGAAGCGAATCGAACGATGACCGTTCCTGCACTGGCGCTCGACAACATCACCTGCACGTTCGCGTCGCGCGATGACCGCACGCAACGCTACACGGCCGTCAAGGACACGACGCTGCACATCGCGCCCGGCGAATTCGTGTCGGTCGTCGGCCCGACGGGCTGCGGCAAGTCGACGTTGCTGAACGTCGGCGCGGGGTTGCTGGAACCGTCTTCGGGCGGCGTGACGGCATTCGGCGAGCCGCTGAAGGGCATCAACCGGCGCGCGGGCTACATGTTCCAGGCCGACGCATTGATGCCGTGGCGCTCCGCACTCGACAACGTGATGGCCGGCCTCACGTTCCACAACGTGCCGCGCGACGAAGCCCGCCGGCGCGCCGACGAATGGCTAAAGCGCGTGGGCCTCGGCGGTTTCGGCGACCGGTATCCGCATCAGCTGTCGGGCGGCATGCGCAAGCGCGTCGCGCTGGCGCAGACGCTGATTCTCGATCCCGACATCATCCTGATGGACGAACCTTTCTCGGCGCTCGATATCCAGACGCGCCAGTTGATGGAAAACGAGCTGCTCGACCTGTGGGCCGCGAAACGCAAGGCGGTGCTCTTCATCACGCACGACCTCGACGAAGCGATCGCGATGTCGGACCGTGTCGTCGTGCTGTCGGCGGGGCCGGGCACGCGTCCGATCGGCGAATTCACGATCGATCTGCCGCGTCCGCGCGATGTGGCGGAAATCCGCTCGCATCCGCGTTTCGTCGAACTCCACGCGCAGATCTGGAGCGTGCTGCGCGACGAGGTGCTCAAGGGCTACCAGCAGCAACTGACGGCCGCCTGAGCGCGGCTTTCCACCGACGACCAACAAGGTAACGAAAGACATGTGGAAGCGTGTGCTCCCGAATCGCGCCAATCTGGTGATCTGGCAGTGGCTGCTGCTCGTACTGAGCTTTCTGTTGTGGTATGCGCTCACCAGCCCGACGCTTCTGCCGCCGTTCTATTTCGACGACCCGAACAAGGCCGCGTTCTTCTTCGGCGAACCGCAGAAGGTGCTCGTGCGCATCTGGGAGTGGTTTTCCGGCGGGGAGATCTATCTGCATCTGTGGGTCACGCTGGTCGAAACCGTGCTCGCGTTCGCGTTCGGCACGGTATTCGGTCTTGGCGTCGGCTTGTGGCTCGCGCTTTCACCGCTGACGAGCGCGTTGTTCGATCCGTACGTCAAGGCCGCGAACTCGATGCCGCGCGTGATTCTCGCGCCGATTTTCGGCGTGTGGTTCGGGCTCGGCATCTGGTCGAAGGTCGCGCTTGGCGTGACGCTCGTATTCTTCATCGTGTTCTTCAACGTCTATCAGGGCGTGAAGGAAGTCAGCCCCGTCGTGCTCGCCAACGCCCGCATGCTCGGCGCGAACCGCAAGCAGCTGTTGCGCAACGTCTATCTGCCGAGCGCGATGAGCTGGGTGTTTTCGAGCCTGCATACGTCGGTGGGGCTCGCGTTCGTCGGCTCGGTGGTCGGTGAATATCTGGGCTCGGCGCGCGGCGTCGGTTATCTGATCCTGCAGGCCGAAGGCACGTTCGATATCAACACGGTGTTCGCGGGCATCCTCGTGTTGACCGCGTTCGCGCTGATTCTGGACGGCATCGTCGGCGTGGCGGAGCGGCGTCTGATGAAGTGGCAGCCAAAGAGCGGCGAAACCGAGAAACTGTAAAGGAAGAGCCGCGAGAAAGCCGGGCAGCAAACGAACACAGCGCGCGATGTACGGATCGCGCGCTGTTTTTTTAAAGGCTTCGTTGTCGCGAGGAAAACGAAGCGCTTCAGGGCGTAATGACGATCTTGCCGATCACGCGCCGTTCCGCCATGTCGCGCAGCGCGCGCGGCGTGTCCTCGAGCGCGTAGCGCGCCGAGATGTGCGGACGCAGCTTGCCCGCCTTCATCCAGCCGACCATCTCTTCGAAGGCCGCGACGTTGTTCTGTGGCTCGCGCCGTGCGTAATCGCCCCAGAACACGCCGACGATGCTCGCGCCTTTCAGCAGCGTCAGATTCAGCGGCAGCTTCGGAATCTCGCCGTTCGCGAAGCCGACCACCAGATAGCGGCCGCGCCAGCCGATGCTGCGAAACGCCGGTTCCGCATAGATGCCGCCAACCGGATCGTAGATCACGTCGGGACCCTTGCCGTCGGTGAGCGCCTTGATGCGCTCGCGCAGATCCTCGCGGCTGTAGTTGATCGTCGCGTCCGCGCCGTGTTCGACACAGGTCGCGAGTTTTTCGTCGGTCGACGCGGCCGCGATCACGCGTGCGCCGAGCGCCTTGCCGATTTCGACCGCGGCGAGGCCCACGCCGCCCGCGGCGCCCAGCACGAGCATCGTCTCACCGGCTTTCAGTTGCGCGCGATCGACGACCGCATGGTGCGAGGTGCCATACGCCAGCGTGAACGCGGCGGCGACGGCGAAGTCGGCGTCGTCGGGAAGCGGCACGCAGGCGGAGGCGGGCGCCACCGCCTGTTCGGCGAACGCGCCCGACCCCGTGAACGCGACGACGCGCTGGCCCGCCCTGAAATCGCGCACGCCGTCGCCGACCGCCCGCACGACGCCCGCGACTTCCGAGCCCGGCGTGAACGGCAGCGGCGGCTTCATCTGATACTTGTTCTCGATGATCAGCACGTCGGGGAAATTGACGCTCGCCGCCTTGACGTCGATGACCACTTCGCCGGCCTTCGGTTCGAGGTCGGCAAGCGTTTCGACAGTCAGGCTTTCCGGCGGACCGTACTGATTGCAGCGAATTGCGCGCATCGTGTCTTCCTTCGCGTTGTTGACCGGGTGAACTATCGAGTGTAAATCAACCCGCACGAGCGTGCTATTCATGTTGAGCCTCGCTGTGCGCCGCTGTGCATCGCGTATTGGGCCGGGGGTCGACCGACGCGCGTGTTTAATCGCCGGGTTCCTCGGTTACAATCGCCGCATGCGAATCCTGATCAGTAATGACGATGGTTATCTGGCGCCCGGCCTCGCGGCGCTTCACGAAGCGCTGAAGCCGCTCGCCGACGTAACGGTGATGGCGCCCGAGCAGAATTGCAGCGGCGCGTCGAACTCGCTGACGCTGTCGCGGCCGCTTTCGGTGCTGCGCTCGTCGAATGGCTTCTACTACGTGAACGGCACGCCGACCGACTCCGTTCACATCGCGCTGACGGGCATGCTGGACCACACGCCGGATCTCGTCGTCTCGGGTATCAACAACGGCCAGAACATGGGCGAAGACACGCTCTATTCGGGCACCGTCGCCGCCGCGACCGAAGGCATCATGTTCGGCGTGCCGGCCATCGCGTTTTCGCTCGTCGACAAGGACTGGGCACATCTCGAAGACGCAGCGCGCATCGCCGCCGAAATCGTCGCGCATTATCTCGAGCATCCGCTGGCCGGGCATCCGCTGCTGAACGTCAATATTCCGAATCTGCCTTATGACGCGCTGCGTGACTGGCAAGTGACACGGCTGGGCAAACGCCATCCGTCGCAGCCAGTGATTCGCCAGACCAACCCGCGCGGCGAACCGATCTACTGGATCGGGCCGTCGGGCGGCGCGCGCGATGCCAGCGAAGGCACTGATTTTCACGCTGTCGCGAACGGCCATGTTTCGATCACACCGCTGCAACTCGACCTGACCCATAAGCAGATGCTGCCCGCGGCACGCGACTGGGCGCGCGCCGGGAGCGGCGCTAAATGACGGGCGATCGCGCGAGGCGCTTTCCGCTCGGTCTCGCCGATCTCGTGCGTGAACCGCGCCGGCCGGAAGGCCGCGCGGGCGAGACGCGCGCGGTGGCGAGCGGCAAGCCGGCCAGCGCGAAGCCCGCGGCGCTCAAGCCCGCGGTCCTGAAGCCCGCGAATGCGACGCCTGCGACGGTCAAGCCGCTGCACGCCCGTCCGGCAGTCACGATGGCCCCGGCGCCCGCGGGTAGCAATCCGGCGGTAGCAAGGCACGCGGCCGCGCAACCCGTCATCGTCAAGCCTGCGGCGGTCAAGCCGGCGTCCCCTAAACCAGCGTCCCCTAAACCAGCGTCCCTTAAACCAGCGGCAGCCAAGCCGGTGGTAGCCAGAACACCGGCATTGAAACCGTCGCCGGCCAGGCTGTCCCAGACAAAACCGGCCGCTTCGCCTGCCGGACGCACCGCCGCGCCGAACGTCGCGCTCAGCAGCGCGATGGCGCTGACTTCGGAACGCGTTCGCGAACGCATGGTCGAACGCCTGCGGGTGAATGGCGTGACCGATCCGCGCGTGCTGAATGCGATGTCCGTCGTGCCGCGCCACATGTTCGTCGACCCGGGTCTCGCGACCCAGGCCTACGAAGATGCGGCGCTGCCGATCGGTCATCACCAGACGATCTCGAAGCCGTCGGTCGTCGCGCGCATGATCGAGCTGGCCGCGGCGGGCCGGCCGCTCGCGAACGTGCTCGAAATCGGCACCGGCTGCGGCTATCAGGCGGCCGTGCTGAGCCAGGTCGCACGCGATGTTTACTCGATTGAACGTATCAAACCGCTTTTCGAGCGCGCGAAGATCAACCTGCGGCCGTTGCGCATCCCGAACATCCGTCTGCATTACGGCGACGGCCGTGTCGGTCTGCCGGCGGTGGCGCCGTTCGATGCAATCGTGATCGCCGCGGCGGGCCTCGACGTGCCGCATGCGCTCCTCGAACAGCTCGCGATAGGCGGCCGGCTCGTCGCGCCGGTCGGCTCGCAGGAAGGGCAGTCGCAGGTGCTGACGCTCATCGAGCGGGCGGGCCCCGCGCAGTGGCGCGAGTCGCGGCTTGATCGCGTTTTCTTTGTACCCTTAAAATCCGGAGTGATCTGAAACCGATGAGTATGTTGCGCGCGATGCAAACAACCAGCCTGAACGACTCGACCGTCATGACCGTAGCCCGGCGTAGCGCGTGCGTAGTCGCGCTTTCCCTGTTGACGGCCTGCGCGACGCGCTTTGACGCCGCGCCCGTCGTCGACCTCTCCGGTACGGGTGCAATCGGCACACAGGGCAGCGCGGCGACGCAGCCGGCCGTACCGCTCGGGCCGCCGCCTCCGGGCTACTACCGTGTGAAGCCGGGCGATACGCTATACCGGATCGCGCTGGAGAACGGCCAGAACTATCGCGACATCGCGACCTGGAACAACCTGACGAACCCGAACCAGATCGAAGTCGACCAGTTGCTGCGCGTGGCGCCTCCGGGCGCGAACGTCGCCGCGCTGACGCCGGGTGTCGCGACGTCGCCGATCGGCGGCGGCGCTGTGCAGGCCGCGCCGCTTGGCGCCGCGCCGGGCACCACTGGCACCCCGGCCGGTGTGACGACGGGTGTCAATGTCGCGCCGCCGGTCTACGGCTCCGGCCTGCGCGGCAATTTAGACGATGTGTTTCAGGCGGACCGCCGCTGGCCAGATCCGCAAGGAGGACATTGATGCCCTGGGACCGCAACCAGATGGCCGCCCGCGCCGCCAAGGAGCTGCGCGACGGCTATTACGTCAATCTCGGCATCGGCATTCCGACCCTGGTGGCCAACAACATCCCGGACGGGATGGAGGTGACCCTGCAGAGCGAGAACGGGATGCTCGGCATCGGACCCTTCCCCTATGACGACGAGGTCGATCCCGACCTGATCAATGCCGGCAAACAGACGGTGAGCGCGCTGCCTCAGACCAGCTTTTTCGGCTCCGAGCAAAGCTTCGCGATGATCCGCGGCGGCCATATCGATCTTGCCGTGCTCGG
>CALFSF010000433.1 GCA_937917025.1 uncultured Paraburkholderia sp. | reverse complement strand
GAGAATCAGCATCTTCATGACCCTTCGGAGTTCTCAGCCGAGCAGACCCATGTACATCTAAATCACATACAGCGGCGTGGAAATCTCGAGGCGCGCCAGCAGGGTCATCGCGACGGCAACGAGAAACGTGCCGGCGATCGGAAACATCCGGTACCGGCCGATCTTGCTGATCACGCGACCTGTGACGACAGACATCACGAGGAGGCCGCCCATCATCGGCAGCATCTGCATGCCGGCTTCCGAGGGCGTCGAATTCTTGACGACCTGCAGATACACCGGCAGGAACGTGACGGATCCGAACAGCGACACGCCGACGATGAAACCGATCAGGCAGGCGAGCAGGAACGTGCGGTCCCTGAAGAGCCCGAGCGGCATGATCGGCTCTTCGGCAAGACGTTCTTCATAAACAAAGCCGCCGATGCACACGAGGCCGACCGCGAGCGTGAACCACAATTGCGGCGAACTCCACGGCAGTATCGTGCCGCCCTGGCTCGTGAACAGGATGATGCAGACCAGCGCGGTCGCGAGGAATCCGGCGCCCATGTAGTCGATTGCGTGTTTGATGTGCTTCGTATGCGGTTTGAAAACCGCGGCGATCACGAGCAGCGCGCCGATGCCGAGCGGCAGGTTGATATAGAAAATCCAGCGCCATGACAGATGCTCGACGAGAAAACCGCCGAGCAGCGGGCCGATGACCGTCGCGAGACCGAACACGCCGCCGAACATGCCCTGATAGCGGCCACGGTCGGCTGGCGGAATCACGTCGCCGATGGCGGCCATCGTGACGACCAGAAGACCGCCGCCGCCCAGGCCCTGAAGCGCGCGCAGCACGATCAGTTGCGTCATGTTCTGCGCGGCGCCGCACAGCGCCGAGCCAACGAGAAACAGCACGATGGCCGTTTGCAGCACGATCTTGCGGCCGAACAGGTCGCCGAACTTGCCGTACAGCGGCACGACGATCGTCGACGCGAGCAGATACGCGGTGACCACCCACGACAGATTATCGAGACCCCCCAGTTCGCCGACGATGGTCGGCAGGGCGGTCGAGACGATTGTCTGGTCGAGCGCGGCCAGCAGCATGACAAGCAGCAGCGCGGGAAACAGGATGCGCAGCGGCGGATGCGCGGACGCAGGCGAATCGTTGGACATTTCGCCGAGGCTGCTTTCGTCGCCACTCAGTGAAGGGGGCTGATCCATGTGGGGTATAGGGTTGCTTGATATTAATTAACAAGAAGATTAATATATGCGATAACGAACGAATCGTCAAACAGGAATCGTCGAAACGGATATGGCACAGGGAAAAACAGATGGCCGCGGGGCGAGCGGCGCGCACGAGGCGCAGGCAGTCATCGCCACCGCGGATGATCGTCCGGCAGCGGCCGGCGCCGCGCCGCGCCGGCCGGGTCGGCCCACCGGCAGTGCGCGCGGGCCCGCGCAGCGCACGCGGCTACTCGACGTGGCGCTCGCGCTGTTCGCGCGCCAGGGCATCGTCGATACGACGCTCGGCGCGATCGCGCGTGAAGCGGGCGTCACGCCGGCAATGGTCCATTACTACTTCAAGACGCGCGACCAGCTGCTCGACGTGCTGATCGACGAGCGCTTCATGCCGCTGCGTACGGCACTGGGCGGTGCGTTCCAGGACAATCCGGACGATCCCGTCGCGGCCATCACGCAACTGGCGCGGCGGCTCGTCGATATCGCGATCGAATATCCATGGTTCCCGCCCCTGTGGATACGCGAAGTGATCAGCGAAGGCGGATTGCTCAAGCAGCGCATGCATGCGCGCTTTGGCAATGCCCATCGGCTGGAGTTGATCGATTGCATCGCGAAATGGCAGAAAGCGGGGCGCCTCAACGCGGGGCTGGAACCGTCGCTCGTATTTCTTTCGTTACTTGGATTGACGATCCTGCCGCTCGCGACGTCGAGAGAATGGCGCAACGACCCGCTCTGGCGCCAGGTCAGCGCCCACGATATCGCGCGTCATGCCATCGCGCTGCTGGTCCAGGGCGTCGGGCCGCACGGCGTCACACGCTGAGTGCGAACACGCCCTGGACCCGCCACTGGAACCGGCGCGCGATGCGGCACGCATTGTGCTGAACAGGATCGAGTTCAGAACGTCGACTCGCATGGCGCCGGAGGTGTACCTGGCGGCCGCTCGCACGGGTCCGCATTGCACATGTGGGCTGGCGCGGAGTTCGAACCTGTCGGCGCGCTGAAAGAGACCGGCCGTGCCTTTTTTGCACAGCCGGATAATCACGACGGCAATCCGTGAGAGGGATGTCGCGACGACACGAGACTCTGTAAAAAAGGCGTACAGTGCGCCTTTTTTCACGCGGTTTTTCCGCCGCGTTTTCATGTCCTCGCCTTGATCCCGCGTTATCGTCCGCTGCGCTTCGGACAGCGGCGCAGCGCCGGCAAGGGTCGGCAGCGGTGGATAACGCGATGCGGCTCGCACGCCGCGCAACGCAAAATGGCTGCAACCCGTCGCGCGAAACGGGGTCTACCCGAACGTAGCGCACCGGTTCGCCCAGATAACAGCTGCGCGTGACCGCCTAACCTTTCTATAAGCCACAAAGCAAAATGAACGGAGAGTTGAGACTCGATCAGGCAACCATCGTACTCGTCGAAGATGACCCGCAGAGCCGGGAATCGCTGGCGAGTCTGCTTGAATCGGAAGGGGCACGCGTCGTCGCGGTTGCGGACGCGGAAGAAGGTGTCGAGGCGGCGGTCCGGTTGTTGCCGGATGCGATTGTCTGCGATATCGATTTGCCCGCCATGGACGGTTTCTACCTGATCCAGCGCCTGCGCGACCACGAGATTCGCGGTGACCACGCGCCTTCGGTGGCGGTGGCGCTCACCGGCCACACCGACGACGCCTACCGCCTGCGAAGTATCGGCGAAGGTTTTCAGCACTTCATGACGAAACCGGCACGGCCAGAAGCGCTCGTCACGCTGCTGCGCGATGCGATCGAGGCGCGTGCGGCGGGTTGAGTCCTGAAGCGGAGATCACGCGTGAAGCCTGCGCGTGATCGATGAAGTGCATGTTCAGCCGCGAGCGACTTCCGCGTTCTTCGCGGATTTGCCTTCGGGCAGGGCGCGTTTCGCTGCGTTTTCTGCCTGGCAGGCCGCGCACAGGCCTTTGAGCTCGATTTCATCGCTGGCGAGGCTGTAGCCCGCGTCTTCGATCTGGGCGACGAGCGCCTGGCGCAGTTTCGGCTGATGCAGTTCGGTGACGTTGCCGCACTGCTGGCAGACGACCAGAATGCCATGCTGGCATTGCGTCAGGTCATGGCACACGGTGAACGCGTTGATCGATTCGATCCGGTGAACGAGCCCCGCGGACAGCAGAAAATCCAGCGCGCGATACACCGTGGGCGGCGCCGAGCCGGGATGAATCTGGCGCATCTCGTCGAGCAGCGAATATGCCTTCGTTGCCCGGCCCGAGGCAAGCAGCAGTTCCAGCACCTTGCGGCGGATCGGCGTCAGCTTCTCGCCGCGTTCGCGGCAATATTCTTCTGCCAGCGCGAGCGCAGCCTCCGACGAACCCGCGCCGGCAGGCTCATGGTCGTCGTCGTGGCGGTGTGCGGTCGTAGGGGAAGCGTTCTTCATGCGTCGATTATACGGGGCAACGCGAACTTCGATCGAACGGGCCGTCGAGGCGCCGTTTCCGGTCTGCCGTGCAACCGGGGCGGCTCGCCCCGGCCGGTCACGTCAGCGGCAGATCGACGTACTTCCTGAACCCGGGACGGTGTTCGAGCCGCAGATACCAGCGCTCCAGATTCGGCATCGAGCCGCGTTCGACGCCTTCCAGCCCGAACCAGCGTTTCGCGTAGGCGCCGAGCACGACGTCGGCGAGCGTGAAGTTGTCGGTTTCAAGGAAGAAGCGGCCCGCCAGATGGGTGTCGAGCTGTTTCCACAGCAGGCCCACGGCCCGCACGTCCCGTTCGAGCGCAGCGAGCTCGCGCGCGGCCTCGGGCGTGCGCACGATCGACCAGAACACCGGGCGCTCCGCCGGCTGCAGCGTGCTCAGCGCCCAGTCGAGCCAGCGGTCGATGCGCGCGCGGGTTTTCGGCTCCGCGGGATAGAGAAAGCTTGACGGCGGCCCGTACTGCATCGCCAGATAGCGCAGGATCGAGTTCGATTCCCACAGCACGTAATCGCCGTCGACGAGCGTCGGGATCTTGCCGGTCGGATTCATCGACAGATAGTCGGGCGTGTTGTTGCGGCCGAACTGCATGCCGGCATCGATGCGCTCGTAGGGCAGCGACAGTTCATCGCAACACCACAGGACTTTCTGGACATTCACGGAATTGGCGCGTCCCCAGATCGTGATCATTCGGCGGTTCTCCTGAAAAGCAAAGCGCCGCGCACGGCTGCGGCGTCGAACCGTAAACGATACACGATGAGGGCGTTTTTTACCGGCCGCAGCCGCATCGCTGCG
>CALFSF010000432.1 GCA_937917025.1 uncultured Paraburkholderia sp. | reverse complement strand
TGGCTTCCTTGAGCCGGATATGCAATTGCATGTCCTCGTGCGATCGACGATCCATCTCGTTGGAATAGCAGGCGTAGCCGCCGCGCCCGGCCTCCTTGGCCTGGTACATCGCGATGTCGGCGTAGCGCAGCAGCGTGGTGGAGTCGTCGGCGTCGCGGACAAGCTGAAGGGACAGGTGGCGCTCGCGTTCGTCGTGCTGCGCGAGCCGGACCGTTACGCGGATCCGGCCGCGCGCAACGCGCTGGAAACGGATCTGGCGGTGACCGTGGACCGGCAGCTCGGCGCGATCGCACGCCCCGCGCGCGTGCATGTGGTGACGATGCTGCCGAAGACGCGCTCCGGCAAGCTGTTGCGGCGCGCGATCGCGGCGCTGGCCGAAGGCCGCGACCCGGGCGATCTGCCGACCATCGAAGATCCGGCCGCGCTCGGGCAGATTCGCGCGGCGCTGGAGGGGGTGGCGGGTTGAGAGGGCTGGCGCGGGCGATGCGCTGCAAGGCGCTGGGTCGAGACGGCGGATCGAGGGGGCTAACCGAAGAAGCCAACCGAAGACGCCAATCGAAGCGCGGAGCCGAAACAGCGCATCGATGCGGCGGCGCAGGTTGGCACGGCTGCATCACGCATCAGCGCCCCGGCTCACCCCGCGCCTGAAAGAACCGCGACAGAATGCCGGTCGAATACGCACCGGCAATTTCCACGAGGAACGTGGCAAACGAAGCCGGCGCGTGCGCATCGGCCGTATCGGAAATGGTGCGCACGATCGCGCATGGCACGCCGTACTCGAAGCACACCTGCGCGAGCGCCGCGCCTTCCATCTCGACCGCGAGCGCGTCCGGCAAAGCGTCACGCAACGCCCGAACCGCCGCGGCGCTCGCGACAAACTGGTCGCCACTGACAATCAGCCCGCGATGGACGCGCGGGCTTTGCGTGCCGAAGCGCATTGAAAGCGCACCGCCCTCCTCCGCGACAAACCGTTCGCAGGCCGCGCTGAGTTGCGCCGACAGCGTGCTGTCCGCGGCGAAGCGCGCAATGCCCAGCAGCGGCACTTCGAAGCGCGGAAAGAGCGGCGACGCGTCGAGATCGTGTTGCAGCAGCGTGTCGGCGATGACGATGTCGCCGATCCGCACGTCTTTCCCGACCCCGCCCGCGACGCCCGCGAACACGACTTCCCGAACGTCGAAGACGTGAATCAGCGCGCTGACCGTCGCCGCGGCCGCCACCTTGCCGACCCGCGCAAGCGTCACGACGCACGGCGTGCCATGGACGGTCCCGACGTGATAGTCGCGCTGGCCGTGCGTGACGGTACGCACGCCGGATTCAGCGCGCATCGCGCCCAGCAGGTCGCCGAGTTCCTGCGGCAGCGCCGCCAGCACGCCGAGCGGACGGCGCGTGACTTCCTGACCGGGCAGCGGTGCCGCGCTCATTCCACGGCCTGCAGTTTGGCGACGGCGAGCGCGAGCCATTTCTCGCCGTGCCGCTTGAACTTGACCTGCGCCTTCGCATCGGCGCCGCCGCCTTCGAGCGCCGTGATCGTGCCCTCGCCGAACTTCGTATGGAACACCTGCTGGCCGACACGAAAGCCGGTTTCCGCGGCCCGCTGCGCGTTCGCGAACGCCGGCAGCGGCGCCGAAGTCGACGCCGCGCCGCCCGTATAGCCCTGCTGGCGGTCCGGCCGCGCGAACCAGTCGCGGCCATAACCGGCATTGTCAGAACGGCCGCCCCAGCGCGCCCCCGCTTCGACCTTCGGCGTGAGCCACTTCAGCGTCTCCTGCGGCAGTTCGTCGAAGAAACGCGAGCGGATGTTGTAGCGCGTCTGGCCGTGCAACATCCGGCTCTGCGCGAACGACAGATAGAGCCGCTCCTTCGCGCGCGTGATCGCGACATACGCGAGACGCCGCTCTTCCTCGAGACCGTCCGATTCCATCGCGCTGTTTTCGTGCGGGAAGAGGCCCTCTTCGAGACCGGTGATGAACACCGCCGTGAATTCGAGACCCTTCGCCGCGTGCACGGTCATCAACTGCACGGCTTCCTGCCCGGCCTGCGCCTGGTTGTCGCCCGCCTCGAGCGATGCGTGCGACAGGAAGCCGGCGAGCGGCGTCATCGTGTCGGGGTTTTGCGCCGGGTCGGTGGGTGCGGCGGCGTCGAGCACGACCGTGTCCGGGTCGCCGGTGGCGACGAGTTCAGGCGCGCTGGTCGCGCCCGCGCGCAGCGGAATCGAGCGCGCGGGCGTGTCGAGGCCGTAGCCTTCCTCGCTGACAAAAGCAGCCGCCGCGTTGACCAGTTCCTGCAGGTTCTCCAGCCGGTCCTGGCCTTCGCGCTCGTTCTGATAGAAGTCGGACAGACCGCTCGTGCGTACGACGTACTCGACGGTCTCAGGCAAGCTCATCTGCTGCGTTTCCGCGCGCATCCTCGCGATCAGCGTCGCGAACGCGCCGAGGCTCGAACCCGCCTTGCCGGTCACGTACGGAATCGCCGCCGCCATCGAAACGTTGTAAAGACGCGCCGCGTCGGCCAGCTGTTCAATCGAGCGCGCGCCGATGCCGCGCGTCGGAAAATTGACCACGCGCGCGAACGCGGTATCGTCGTTGGGGTTGTCGATCAGGCGCAGATACGCGAGCGCGTGCTTCACTTCCTGACGCTCGAAAAAGCGCAAGCCGCCGTATACGCGATAGGGAATGCCGGCGTTCACGAGCGTATGTTCGATCGTGCGCGACTGCGCGTTACTGCGATACAGCACGGCGATTTCGCTGCGCGACGTGCCGGTGTTGATCAGCGCCCTGATTTCCTCGACGATCCAGCCGGCTTCCTGCGTGTCGGTCGCGGCTTCGTACACGCGCACCGGCTCGCCGTGGCCCGCGTCCGTGCGCAGGTTCTTGCCGAGACGGCGCGAATTGTTCGCGATCAGCTGGTTCGCGGCATCGAGAATATGGCCGTGCGAGCGGTAGTTCTGCTCCAGCTTGATCAGGTGACGCACGTTGAACTCATGCTCGAAATCGCGCATGTTGCCGACGTTCGCGCCGCGAAACGCGTAGATCGACTGGTCGTCGTCGCCGACGGCGAAAATCGCATTCGTCTGGCCCGCGAGCAGCTTGAGCCACGCGTACTGAAGCTTGTTGGTGTCCTGGAATTCGTCGACGAGAATGTGGCGAAAACGCGCCTGGTAATGCGCGCGCAGCGGCGGATTGTGCGCGAGCAGTTCAAAACAGCGCAGCAGCAGCTCTGGAAAATCGACGACGCCTTCGCGCTGGCACTGCTGGTCGTAGGCTTCGTAAAGCTCGACGAACTTGCGGTTGAAGTTGTCGGTTGCGTCGACGTCTTTCGGGCGCAGCCCCTGCTCTTTCGCGTTGTTGATGAAGTACTGCAGGTTCTTTGCCGGATATTTCTCGTCGTCGATGTTAAGACCCTTCATCAGACGCTTGATGGCCGACAGCTGGTCGGCCGTGTCGAGAATCTGGAACGTGGCGGGCAGCGCGGCGTCGCGGTGATGCGCGCGCAGCATCCGGTTGCACAGGCCGTGGAACGTGCCGATCCACATGCCGCGCGTGTCGATGGGCAGAAGCGCCTGCAGGCGCGACATCATTTCGCGCGCGGCCTTGTTCGTGAACGTGACGGCGAGCACCGTGGCGGGCGACGCAAAGCCGTTCTGGATCAGCCACGCGATCCGCGTGATCAGCACGCGCGTCTTGCCGCTGCCGGCGCCGGCCAGAATGAGTGCCGGTTCGTTCGGCAGCGTGACGGCGGCGTGTTGTTCGGGATTCAGATTGGCGAGCAGATCGGGCATGTGAGATGGGCAGACGGCGGGATGGAACAACATGGGGGCAGGTCGTCGGTCATTATAAGTCCGGGCGCTGTTCGTGCCGCTTCATGCGCGCGGAACTGGCGAGGCGGCCAGGACTTCGGCGGGTTCTTTCCTGCTCTCGCCTTGTCCGGATGGCCAACCGGAGCGTGTGGGCGCCGTGCCAGGCGCGGCTGCCTTTATAATTGGGCATTCC
>CALFSF010000431.1 GCA_937917025.1 uncultured Paraburkholderia sp. | reverse complement strand
TGTTGCCCGCCGTCACGCCCGACAGGGCGACGGATTTCTTGGGCTTGAATGCGCCCGCTGTGGGCGTGCTGTTATCTGCTTCGCTCATGGTGTCGTCCTCATGGTCCTGATTACTTCTGCGTGGCAAACAGCGCGTCGAGTTTGTCTTCGTACGCGTGATAGCCGAGGTAGTCATACAGATCGGCGCGCGACTGCATGGTTTCCACTGCGGCCTTTTGCGTTCCGTCGCGCTTCACGACTTCGTAGAAGTTGAGCGCAGCGGCATTCATCGCGCGATACGCGCCGCAGCAGTAGAGCGCGATGTCGACGTTCGCGTCGCGCAGTTCGGTGGTGGTGAAAAACGGCGTCGAGCCGAATTCGGTCAGGTTCGCGAGAATCGGCACCTTGACCGCGGCCTTGAAGCGGCGATAGTCGTCGAGCGATTTCATCGCTTCGGGGAAGATCATGTCCGCGCCGGCTTCGACATATGCCACCGCACGCTCGATCGCCGCATCGATGCCTTCGACCGCGGCCGCGTCGGTGCGCGCCATGATGACGAACTGGTCGTCGGTGCGGGCGTCGACCGCGGCCTTCACGCGATCGACCATCTCTTCCTTCGACACGCATTCCTTGCCCGGACGATGGCCGCAACGTTTCTGGCCGACCTGGTCTTCCAGATGCACGGCCGCGACGCCCGCCCTGATGAACGACTTCACGGTGCGCGCGATGTTGAACGCGCCACCCCAGCCGGTATCGATATCGACGAGCAGCGGAAGATTCGTCGCGTCGGTGATGCGCCGGGCGTCGATCAGGACGTCGTCCATCGTGCTGATGCCGAGATCGGGCACGCCCAGCGAATTGGCCGCGACGCCGCCGCCCGACAGATAGACCGCCTTGAAGCCGACCGCCTCGGCCATCTTCGCCGCGTAGGCGGTAATCGCGCCGACAACCTGCAGCGGCGCTTCAGTGGCGACCGCGGCGCGGAATGCCGCGCCTGCGCCTGCTGGATTTCCTGGGTTCACAACGTCTCCTTGAACTGAACTGGCCGCTGATAGCGCAAGGAACGGGCCAGGCGCATGCGGATGCGTTAAGCCATTGATTTAAAAGCCGATCACTCATCCGGGTAGCGGCGATCAGATTTCAGAAATGAAATTTCATATTTCATGAATGAAAGAACGTTGCATAATCGTCAGAATGCATTCCCGCGCCCCGAACCCCGACCGATCATGACGCCGCTTCCCGTATCCGGCCCGCGTCCGCGCGTGTGGGCGATCGGCATCAGCAAGCTGCGCGACCTGTACCGGGACATCGCCGGTGAATACGACGCCCGCGCCGATCTGCGGCTCATCTCGCGTGGCTTTGAAGACGCCGTCAACGAAATCGCGGCGGCGGGCGCGGACCGTCCGGACATCGTCGTTGCGGCCGGATCGAACGGGACGTACCTGAAAGCGCGTGTGAACGTGCCGGTCGTGCTGGTCGCGCCGACCGGCTTCGACGTCATGCATGCGCTGGCGCGCGCGCGGCGCGATGGCGCATCGGTGGCGCTCGTCACGCACGGCGAAACGCCGGGCGAGCTGCGCCGTTTCGTCTCCGCCTACGGCATCGACGTCGTGTTCGGCTCCTACGAATCCGCGCAGGACGCGGAAACGTGCGTGCTCGACCTGCGCGATCGCGGCGTCGAAACGGTGGTGGGGCCGGGGCTCGTCACCGATCTCGCCGCGCGTGCCGGCATGGGCGCGGTGTTTCTGTATTCGCGCGCCTCGGTGCGCGCCGCCTTTGATAACGCGCTCGACGTCGCACAGGCCACCTGGCGCGAAGCGGTGCGCCGCCAGCGGCTCGACAGCGTGCTGCAACATCTGCGCGATGGCGTCGTCGCGCTCGATGCGCAGGGGCGCGTCGAAGCGATCAACCAGCGCCTCGCGCTCACGCTCGGCATCGATCCCGCCACCGCGGCCGGCAAGCTGCTGCTCGATCTCGCACCCGATATCGCCAACGCCGTACCCGACGCCGAGGGCGAATCGCTGGCAACGGTGCGCGGCGTGAGCTATGTCGTGCATCGCGGCCCGCTCGCCGATAACGGCGTGACGACGGGCACCGTGCTGACGTTCCAGGAATCGCGCGCCGTCGAACGGCTCGACCGCACGTTGCGGTCGCGGCAACGCGCGCAACAGTTCGCCGCGCGCTACACGCTCGACGACATCGTCGGCGAGTGCGCGGCCATCGAGCGGGTGCGCAGCCTCGTGCTGCGCTATGCGCAGTCGGACGCGACGGTTCTGATTCGCGGCGAGAGCGGCACCGGCAAGGAGATGGTGGCGCAGAGCATCCATCAGGCGAGCGGGCGGCGCGACTTTCCGTTTGTCGCGATCAATTGCGGCTCGTTTCCCGAAGCGCTGCTGGAGAGCGAACTCTTCGGCTATGAAGAGGGCGCGTTTACCGGCGCGCGACGTGGCGGCAAGGCGGGTCTGATCGAGGCGGCGCATCGCGGCACGCTCTTTCTCGACGAGATCGGCGAGATGCCTTTGCCGCTGCAAAGCCGCCTGTTGCGCGTGTTGCAGGAACGCGAAGTCGTGCGGCTCGGTTCGACGGAGCCGACGCGCATCGACGTGCGGATCGTCGCGGCGACGCATCGCGGTTTGACGGAAGGCATCGACGCCGGCGAGTTTCGCGCCGATCTGTATTACCGGCTCAACATCCTGAACATCGCACTGCCGCCGCTGCGCGAACGGCAGGCGGACATTCTGCCGCTCGCCGCTGAACTGCTCGTGCAGGCTGCGCGCCGCGAGCCGCGTCTGGCGCGGCCGATTCGCAATGTCGCCGGCGCCGCGAAAGCGCTGCAGGTGGTTTATGTTCCGCTAGGCGAATATCCGTGGCCCGGCAACGTGCGCGAATTACAAAACGTGATCGAACGGATCGCGGTCGAACTTGCCGACCCGGAGGCGGGTGAACTGACGCACGATGTGCTGCGTTCGATCGCGCCCGAACTGTTCGAGCGCACCGCGCGCGAAGCAGCGAGCCTGACGTTGCGTCAGCGCAGCCGCCGTGTCGAAGCCGACGAGATTCGTGCGGCGCTCGACGCATGCAACGGCGACCGCGACCGGGTGTGCGAGACGCTTGGCATCAGCAAGACGACGCTGTGGCGCAAGCTGAACGATGTCGCACGAGCCAGCACTGCAAAGCCGCGAAGCCGTTCGTTGCGCTAGCAACGGATCGCCTGGCGGTTGCATCTGCCGCATGAGGTGGCGAATCGATACGCCTCCCGCAGAACCTCACCTTTGATTGCGCGCCAGGGGGAAACAAATGGGACAAAAGCAGCCGGTTTTTTGCGTGATCGATGTGATCGGGCACTCCTAGCGAGCGCATGACGCATAAAATCCCCTGAAACAAGGGTGTTTACCGCAGTTCGAAATGCATGATGATGACGTTGTCAATAGTGAAACGTGCTTTGCACGACATAACGCACGGAATCTCGCCGCTTCGAGTTGAAAAAACGATGGTGAGGATATTCGGGACCCGTGCGCTTGCACTTCGCTTGCAACTTCGTTGGCGCGGAACCTTCACGAGGTCACGCAATCGAACCGCACCACGACTATTCCAGCAACCTTCGCTTCCAACATTCAACCATGACTCATTCCTCGTCCCGTCGCACGCTGTTGCTTGCTGCCGCTTCCACTCCTTTCATCGCAGCCTGCTCTTCATGGGCGACCGAGGCATCGAAAGGCGCTTCGCCGGAAACAAAACTGGCGGCATTGGAAAAATCCGCAGCAGGGCGCCTCGGCGTCGCGGCGCTGGATACGGCGAATGGCGCCACGCTGATGCATCGCGCGGACGAGCGCTTTGCGTTTTGCAGCACGTGCAAGGTGATGATCGTCTCCGCGATCCTCACGCGAAGCGCGAAGGAGCCCGGCTTTCTGCAACAGCGCGTGCGCTATACGAAGGCCGACCTCGTCGCGTATTCGCCGGTTACCGGGCGGCACGTCGCCGAGGGCATGACGATCGGCGAACTCTGCGCGGCCGGCATCGACTATAGCGACAACACGTCCGCGAACCTGCTGATGAGAATCGTGGGTGGGCCGTCCGCGGTCACGGCGTTCGCGCGCTCGATCGGCGACGATACGTTCCGCCTCGATCGCTGGGAAACGGAGCTGAACACGGCCATTCCCGGCGATCCGCGCGACACGACGACACCGGCCGCGATGCTGGCGAGCGTGCAGCGCCTCGCGTTGGGCGATGCGCTGGGCGCGCCGCAACGCGATCAGCTGCAGGCGTGGATGCGCGCGAATACAACGGGCGGCGAGCGGATTCGCGCGGGTGTGCCGGCGGGCTGGGACGTGATCGACAAGACGGGCACGGGCGACTACGGCGCGACCAACGATGTCGCCGTGGTGTGGCCGCCCGCGAAACCGCCGATCGTGCTCGTGACGTATTTCACGCAGCGCGACAGGGACGCGAAGTCGCGCAGCGACGTGCTCGCCGACGCCGCGCGCATCGTCGTGAAGGCTTTTGCCTGACGCGAACGCGGTGCCGCCAGCGCTGCGCTATCTGTCTGCCGCCTCGCGCAGCACCTGCGCGACCTGTCCATGCGCGTGCAACAGGTCCGGGCTCATCTGCAGCAACGGCAGATAGCGCGGCAGGAACACCGCGTTCGGGTCGCCGGGCGCGAACAGCGCGACGACCGCTTCCGCGGCGGCCATCCTGTCGGCGGGCGTGGCGTCCTTGTCGTCGACGACCTCATCGATGTTCGCGATGAGCGTCGAGAGCGGGGTGATCCAGCGAAAGCCCGAGCCGTTGATCAGCACCTGAAGAAACGCGGCCGGTGTGATCGGGCCGAACTCTTTCTCATACGATGCGCGCTCGTGGTCGAGAATCGACTTGTGCAGCGACAGCAGCGGTTTGCGGATCGTGTTCAGGAATTGAATCGCGCGCGCTTCGTTCATCGTTCGCTCCTATCGGGTTCGTCAGGCGGTTCCGCCAGCATGCCGGCCAACGCATCATTCCAGTCGGCGCTGCAATCTTTTCGCCTCTTCCTGCACCGCCGTTCTTTGCTGCGTTGCTCAGCGCGGGGCGCGGGCGCTTGCGCTCTTCATCAGCATAGCCCTGTATCAGCGAGGGTCGCTGGAATAAATTCCCTCGGCTTGCACCCGGCACCGAAGCGGTGCGTCAGTCGCACGCAAAATGGCGCCCGGCCGTAATCCCCATGCCGTTGCAGCCCGTTGACGATCAGCGCACCCATGCGCCGGACGCATGCGCGCGCGGACAAACGCCAGTCGTGCCGGCATTTTGAATAGCGTATCCTGCGGGCGTGCACGCATATCTCCGTAGCCGGTCGATACGCGGGCTGCAATGCATTTTCCTGATAGCCGGGCGCTCCATCATGCGACGACTTCCACCTCTTAACGCGCTGCAGATTTTCGAAACGGTCGCGCGGCACCGCAGCTTCACGCGCGCCGCGGAGCACCTGTGCCTGACGCAAGGCGCGGTCAGCCGCCAGATTCTCGCGCTGGAAGACTATTACGGCTTTCCCCTCTTCAAACGCCATGCAAAGGGCCTTACGCTGACCGCCGAAGGCGAATCGCTGCTGCCCGTCGTCAAGGAGAGCTTCGCGCGGATCGAGGAAATCTCGCTGCGCCTGACGCGTCAACGCACGGATCTGGCGTTGAAGGTGCCGACCTGCGTGATGCGCTGGATGCTGCCGAAGATCATGCAGTTTCAGGCGGAGTATCCCGACCTGCACGTGCAGGTCACCACGACGTGGCAGCACGACGTCGATTTCCAGATCGAGCCGTTCGACGCCGCGATCATCTATGGTTCGTCTCCGGGCGCGGACGTGCAGTCGGTGGCGCTCTTCGAGGAGCGTCTGACACCCGTCTGCGCGCCCGAACTCCTCGACGACAGGCCGCTTGGCAACGTCGCCGATCTCGCGCGGCACACGCTGCTGCATCCCACGCGCGATCATCGCGACTGGAAGATGTGGCTCGATCATGTCGAAGCCCGCGACATCGATGCGAATCACGGCCCGAGCTTCGATACGCTCGATCTCGCGACGAACGCCGCGCTACAGGGTTTTGGCGTCGCGATCAGCGACGTCGCGCTGATCGACGAAGACGTCGCGGCGAAACGGCTCGTGCGGCCGTTCGATGCCGTGCTGACCACGGGCGCGCGCTATTACTTCGTGTACCCGGACAGCGTCGCGCATCAGCAGAAGCTCAATCTGTTCCGCGAATGGATCGCGGCGCACTGGACTGAAACGCTCGTCTGAGCGATGGATTGCGCGGGGCCTTGCGACGCACGTGCGCAAGGCCCGCGTCTTCAAGGCGCGATCGACAGGAAGAGCCACGCGGCGAACAGCGACAGATGCACCGCGCCTTGCAGGATCGTGGTGCGGCCGGTGCCGAGCGTCAGCGTGCCGACCACGAGCGTCAGGAACAGCAGCACCATCTCCTTGCCGTCGATCCCCAGTTGCAGCGGCTGGCCGATATAGAGAAACACGACCGCGACGGTAGGAATCGTCAGGCCGATACTCGCGAGCGCCGAACCGAGCGCGAGATTGAGGCTGGTTTGCAGACGGTCCGCGCGTGCGGCGCGCAACGCGGCGAGCCCTTCGGGCAGCAGCACGAGCGCCGCGATCACGATCCCGACGACGGCCTTGGGCAGCCCCGCATTGGCCACCGCCGTTTCCACCACTGGCGAGAGCAGCTTCGCGAGCAGCACGACGGCGACGAGACACACCACCAGCAAGCCGGCACTGACGAGGGCCACGCGCGCGCTGGGCGGCGCGGCATGGACGTCTTCATCGGCGACGCCGACCAGAAAATAGTCGCGATGCCGCACGGTCTGCACGAACACGAACACCCCATACAGCACGAGCGACGACACGCCCGCAAACGCCAGTTGCGAAGGGGTAAGCACAGGCCCGGCGGCGCTGGTGAAATTCGGCATGACGAGCGTCAGCACTGAAAGCGACGCCAGCACCGCCAGCGCCGCACTGGCGCCGCGAATCTGGAAATCCTGCTCGCGATGGCGGATGCCGCCGGCAAGCAGGCACATCCCCACGATGCCGTTACAGACGATCATCACCGCGGCAAACACCGTATCGCGCGCGAGGCCGGCCTTCTCGGGGCCCGCGCTCAGCATCACGGAGACGATCAGCGCCACCTCGATCACCGTCACGGCGACGGCGAGCACCAGCGTGCCGAACGGCTCGCCCACGCGATGCGCGACGACTTCCGCATGGTGGACGCCCGCGAAGACCGCGCCTGCGAGCGCGGCGCCGACGAGCGTGAGCAGCACCGCGTTACCCGGCAGCAGCGCGGCAGCCCCGAGTACGACCCAGCCGGCGATCGGCACCCACAGTGTCCAGCGCGGCAGCAGCGTCGATGTTGTAGTCATGCAGGGCGTTCCTGTTCAGTAAGGGTGTCGACGGGCGGGGGACCGCGGCAGAGGCAGCCAGCCTGTACATTAAAATAGGAAAGTTATAGCGGCATGATGAAACTGCATCCTTAAGGAGACCCCGTGATCCGCAGTCAGGAAACCTTGAACATGCTGCTCGACAGCATCAGCCGCTTCGTTCGTGAGCGCCTCGTACCCAGCGAGGAGATCGTCGCGGAAGCCGACCAGATTCCGGCTGGCCTGCTGCGGGAAATGAAGGATCTCGGTCTCTTTGGCCTTTGTCTGCCCGAAGAATACGGCGGCCTCGGTCTCACGATGGAAGAGGAAGTGCTTGCCGCGATGGAGCTCGGCAAGACCTCGCCTGCGTTTCGCTCGGCGATCGGCAGCAACAACGGCATCGGCTCGACTGGCATTGTGATTGATGGAACGCCTGCGCAAAAGGAAAAGTATTTGCCGCGCCTTGCGTCGGGCGAGCTGATCGGCTCGTTTTGCCTCACTGAACCGGAAGCGGGCTCGGATGCCGCGTCGTTGCGGACCACCGCCGTGCGCGACGGCGATCATTATGTGCTGAACGGCACCAAGCGCTTCATCACGAATGCGCCCGAAGCCGGGCTCTTCACGGTGATGGCGCGTACGGACCCGGCGGGCAAGGGCGCGGGCGCGATCTCGGCGTTCGTTGTCGAAGCCGGTACGGCGGGGCTGTCGCTCGGCAGGATCGATCGCAAGATGGGCCAGAAGGGCGCGCACACGTGTGACGTGATCTTCGAGAACTGTCGCGTGCCGGCGGAAAACCTCATCGGCGAAAAAGAAGGCGTGGGCTTCAAGACCGCGATGAAGGTGCTCGACAAGGGGCGTCTGCATATTGCGGCCGTCGCGACGGGCGCCGCTGAACGCATGCTGGCCGATGCGCTGCGTTATGCGATGGAGCGCAGGCAGTTCGGCAAGGCGATCGTGGAGTTCGAGCTGATTCAGGCGATGCTCGCCGACAGCAAGGCGGAAATCTACGCGTCGCGCTGCATGATCGTCGACGCCGCGCGCCGGCGCGATGCGGGCGAGAAAGTGACCGCCGAATCGTCGTGCGCGAAGATGTTCGCCACGGAAATGTGCGGACGCGTGGCCGATCGCGCGGTGCAGATTTTCGGCGGCGCGGGTTATATGAGCGAATATGGCATCGAGCGGTTCTATCGCGACGTGCGCCTTTTCCGGATTTACGAAGGCACGACGCAGATTCAGCAAATCGTCATTGCCCGCGAAATGCAGCGAAATTTTGAAAGCTGAATGACGGCTTTAATCGCCGTTCAAGAGCGCCGGTTATAAGGCCAGCCTGAAAGCGCGTTATAAAGACGTGAAAAACAGACGAAAAAAACGCCGCCTCTTTCGAGAGCGGCGTCTGGCCGGGATGAATCGGCCCGCTGTATTACGTGCCTTCCGGACGAACCGACAGTGCGTTCTTCACGGACGTCACACCTGCCACGCCCTTGGCGACTTCCGCTGCCTTGTCGCTCTGAGCCTGTTCCGGCACCGTGCCTTGCAGCGTGACGGCGCCGTCGCGTGCGCGAACGGTGATGTTGGCGACGCTTACGCCCTTGGCCTTCGACAGCGCTGCACGCACCTTTTTCTGGAGCGCGCGGTTAGCTGCCTTGGTCGTCTTGTATTGCTGCTTGGCGCCAGCTGTCGTCGACGTATCGGGAGCGGTTGCGTCGCTCGCCTGAGCATAGGCGCTGATCGATGCCACAACGAGAAGCGCGCTACCTGCCAGTTTGATTGCGTGGATTGCCTTCATGCATTTTCTCCTGTTGTCACAATTTTTGCACGGGTCCCGGGCGGAACCGTTGCACTACACCACCAAGGTACTTCTGGATTGAGTCGCAATGGAACGGTGTTCTGGTATTGCTTTGTTAATGGCGATAATGCGGACAGAAGCGCTAAAACATCTGCAGATATCTCTGTTCAGTTCTTCCGGAAGGTAAAGATACTCCAAATGGTGCCATAGTGACTGCCAGGCGACCACGAAATGAGGCTTTGACGCAACGCGTCACCCTGCAACCCGCGCGAATCGTGCCGCTCGGACGCGATGAGCTGCCCGTCGACACGATAGAACTCGCGCGTTTCATGGTCGGCAAATACCTCGTTCACGATATGCCGGATGGGCGTATCAGCGGACAGATCGTCGAAATTGAAGCGTATCCGGTGGGCGATTCGACGAGCCATGCCTTTCAGGGGCTCCGCCCATATAACGGGTCCATGTTCCTCGAGCGCGGCCATGCGTATGTGCGGCTGACATACGGCACAGCGTACATGCTCAATATGTCGAGCGAAACCGTCGGCATCGGCGCGGGCGTTTTGCTTCGTGCCGTCGAGCCCGTCGATGGCATTGCGCTCATGGAGGCGAGGCGGCCGGGCGTGCCGCTGCGCGATCTCGCGCGTGGGCCCGGGCGGCTGACGGTGGCGTTCGGCATCGGCCAGTCGTTCGACGGCCGCGATCTGTGTACCGGACGCGACTTGTGGATCGGCAAGGGCGAAGACGAGGCGGACCCGATCGTCGCGGCGACAAAACGCATTGGCCTTTCACGCGAAATGCATAGGCCGCTACGTTTTTATCTATCCGCCAGCGCGTACGTCAGCGGTCCGCGCCGACTTCTTTTACCGCTTTTCACCGGGGTATCGGACGTCTGAATCCAGAATTCCCTTCAACCTTTACGATCCCTGCGATTATTACTGTAAATATCGACCGACGACGCTTTCAGCCACCATACATGCCTGAATTCTTGCGAATTTCGCAAGTGTGTATGTCACGAATCAGGGTTTTCCCTTTGTTCGACGATGACTACACTGAACTTACTCGCTCAACACATTGTGTGTTTTGCGCAGGCAAAAACAAAGTTCTGGAGGTGAGTCATGAAATCCCTGATCAAAGCCGTTGTCGTTGCTTCTGTCCTTGCTGCTCCTGTTATTTCGTTTGCCCAGACGAACCAGCCCGTAACCCGCGCTGAGGTGCGCCAGCAATTGATCCAGCTGGAACAGGCGGGTTACGACCCGGCGCGTAGTGATCCGCAATATCCGGCCGATATCCAGGCCGCCGAGCAGCGCGTGAATGCGCAGAACCTGGCGCAGGCGCCGGTCGCCGATACGAGCGGTTACGGCACGGGCACCCACGGTTCGTCGCAATCGGGCGCTTCAGGTATGACGCCGCAACAGCGGAACGTCTACTTCGGCAATTAACCGCGGGCTGTCAGCCGTTACGTCAGTTGACGGCGCCCGCCTCGCAGGCGCCGCACGCCGGCTTTCGCCCGGAGGCATGCAGATGCCCCGCGGCAAAGGCCGGCACAATTCACTTAAAGGAACCTCCGCCGCCATTACAGGTGGCTTCGCCCAATCCTCGCGGTTTGGGCGCTTTTTCGTTGCCGCGCGTGCCGCGTGATGCGCGGCGACTGCAGTGCGGACGCCGCTACGCGGGCCGCTCTCCCGTGATGTACAGCTCCAGTTGCTGGATCGTGAACTGCTGCTCCGCGATGATGTTCTTCACCAGATCGCCGATCGACACCATGCCGACGAGTTTTTCCCTGTCGATGACAGGCAGATGGCGCATGCGGAAGTCGGTCATGATCGCCATGCAGTCGTCGGTGGTCTGTTCGGGCCGCACGAATCGCACCGCGCGGCTCATGATGTCGCGCACGGGGGTCGCCTTCGACGCGCGATCCATCAGCACGACCTTTCTCGCATAGTCGCGTTCGGTGACGATGCCGGCGATGCTGTCGCCATCCACGACGACGAGTGCCCCGATCTGTCTGTCCGCCATCAGTTTGATCGCGTCATAGACGGAATCCCCGGTCGCGACCGTGTAGACGGTGTTGTCCGGCTTTGCTTTGAGTACTTGCGCAACGCTTGTCATGGAGCGGCTCCGTATCGCAATGCAGCACGTCGGTGGGTGGCGCGCTGTCGTGTGGACAGGCCATTCCAGTATAGGCGTGCGCGGCCGTTGCGTGCCACGTGCGGTGTGCGGCGTGCCACGTGCGACGCGTGACGCTGATGCATGGCGTTCCGAGGGGCTGATCGGTACGCGATGCCGATTAGCGGTAAACTCCAGTCCAGTCTTGATCCGGCTTTGACGCCGGCATCGATCTCCGGGTTTTCATCCCGGCCATGCACCGGATTTGTCCGCATCCTTGTCTAACGCCATGTCCACGCCTCACGTACCGTCCACGAACTGCGCATCCGACGACAGCGAATGCGTCGTGCTCGACGCCACCGCCACGCTCCCCACCCGTTATGGCACGTTCACGTCGTATGTCTTTCGCGTCGTCGAAAACGGCGCGGAACATCTCGCGCTGGTGATGGGCGACGTCACGACCGGCAAGTCCGTGCTGACGCGTCTGCATTCGGAATGCCTGACGGGCGACGTGCTGGGTTCGTATCGTTGCGATTGCGGCGAGCAGCTCGATCAGGCGTTGCGCTATATCGCCGCGGAAGGCTGTGGCGTGCTGCTGTATCTGCGCGGTCACGAAGGACGCGGCATCGGCCTGAGCAACAAGATCCGCGCCTACGCGCTGCAGGAGCTGGGACGCGACACCGTCGAAGCGAACCTCGATCTGGGCCTGCCCGACGACGCACGCGAATACGATTCGGCTGCTGCGATCCTGCGGCTCCTGAAGGTCGGCTCCGTGCGCCTGATGAGCAATAACCCCAAGAAGTTCGACACGCTCACGAAACACGGCATTCCGGTGTGCGAACGCGTGGCGCTCGCCATTCCGATGCGCGAGGAAAACGAGCGCTATATCCGCACGAAGCAGGTCAAGTTCGGGCACTACTTCGAGGAAAACGAATAGCCGAAAATCCACTCCCGCTTAAGGCGATCCAAGTTGGTCTAATAACGCCGGCAAGTTGTTGATTTAAAATGACTAAATTAAGATACCTGCCGTCTCGATCAACGTATCGACGCGCGTCTCCACTTGCCTAAACTCGCGCGCTAGGCGTAGGTTTTTCTTCCATTGTGGAGGAAACCTACGCCATGTATTCTTCTCTCGGGAAAACCTACGCCGAGGGGAGAATGCGCTTTGATGCACGTGTCGCGGCCAGGCTGCCAGGCGGCGAGCATATGACCTTTGAAGGGTTTCCGGGACTGCGCCTGCAGGCCTCGACGAGTCGTAAGTCTTGGACATACCGCTACAAGTCTCCGGTCGACGACCGCATGCGGCAGGTCAAGCTCGGCGAATGGCCCGCAATGGCTTTTGCCGCGGCGATCGCCGCGTGGGAAAAAACCGCACCGAACGCGATTCAGGTGCGGAACTCTCTGCCCTACGTCGAAAGCACGAAAGAGCCGCTGCCCGTCCATCACCGGCCGATTACACCGTCAGACAGCTCTGCCTCGACTATCTGGAAGGGTACGTGGAGGTAAAGCGGAAGGCAAAAGGTGCGGTCGAGGTCGCACGCATGTTCAAGGCGATGTTGGGGCCTATTGCGGACATGCGCGCAGCGTCAGTCACACGCGCCCAGGCGTTCGATTTCCTTGAGTCGTATCGGTCGACGCCCATGCTCGCGGCACGCCTTCGCATGGAACTCGGGAGCGCCTGGCATTACGCGCTCGATGCCGGTCGTCTTCCCGAAGACAGCGCTAATTGGTGGAAGGAAGTTCTAAGAGGGCGATTAAAGAGTAAAGGACGCAAAGTCGAGGGCAAATACACAGGAACACAGAAGCGGGTACTCATCGATTGATGAACTAGGCACATTGATACGATGGTTGCCGAACTTCAGTTTGACTGTTGCGGATGCGTTGACGCTCTATCTCTGGACGGGCACAAGGGGCGGCGAGATCGTCTCTATGGAGAGTACCGAGATTGCGGACGAAGCCGACGGCCTGTGGTGGACGATTCCGAAGCAAAAGACCAAGGGGCTTCACAACGAGAGGGCCACAGACCTGCGTGTACCGCTCATCGGCCGCGCGGAGGTTGTGGTGCGCCGACGCCTGGAGCAGGCCAAGGGCGCGTTTCTATTTCCTTCCTCTCGCGGCACGTCGATGAACCAGACCGTGATCCAGCATGGCGTTTACTATCATCAGCCGTACTGCAAGATCGCTCCGACGCATGACCGACCGCGTTTGACGATCACGCACTGGTCAGCTCACGATCTCCGACGCACGACCCGGACACTGCTGGCGACGCTTGGATGCCCAAATGAGGTTGCCGAGGCAGTACTCGGCCACGTACAGCCTGGAATCATTGGTATTTATAATCGCCATACCTATGATAGGGAGCGGCGCGACTGGCTTACGCAGCTGTCGTGTCGCCTCGAGGAGGTCGCTGCGACGTATCCTACGTAGAAGTAGACCGGCGACGCCGATTGCTGTGGCCTGTGTTGGGTGGTGGGAGGAGATCCGATATGGGACGCTCCTCGGCCCACGTCTCAACTTCGTGTGTAAGCCATGCTACGCGACGGCCCGACAGCATCCAGGGCTTAGGGAACTGGTTCTCGCGAACGAGCTTCTGTACGCTTGCCTCAGAAAGCGAAACTGTTGCGGCCACCGTAGGAAGGTCAAGGTAGAGCGGTTTCATACTGGTCGGTGCGGGCATGCTGCGATCCTCGCATATGAAGTTGGCGCTGATCAATGCACAGTGCTTTGTATTTTCCTCGGTCGGCATGTTCAACAG
>CALFSF010000430.1 GCA_937917025.1 uncultured Paraburkholderia sp. | reverse complement strand
GTGTCGCGAAATCGGCCTTTGCCGCCGAGTTGCGAAAATTCTCGACGATCTGCCAGCGCGGAATGCGCGGCCCGGCTTCGAGCAGGATCACGGACGCGCCGGCCAGCGCCAGCTGATGCGCGATCAGACCACCCGCGACCCCCGAACCGACCACGACCACGTCCGCGGAATGTGAATTTGTCATTGTTGTGCCTCTCCTGTCGACCCGCGTTCGCGCTTTAGCGCGTTACCCGGGTCCCATGCAAGATGGTTGCTGTCGATCTGGACGGCTTCCGCAAGCGTCTGTCGCGCATCGCGCCGCCTCGGTGCCCGTCCTGTGACGCAGGCCGCGCTACGCCTCGCAGCCTGCGTGCCTGCTCAGACATGTTCCGGTTTTTGTGTCCAGTAAAACGGGGCATCGAGGCAATACGACGGAATCGTGAGGACGTCCCTGACCGGGTCGAACATCAGCGCGCGCTCGTATGCGACGACCTGCACATGCGGCGCATCGCCGACAAGACCGAGATACCACGCGCGCATGATCGCGCCGACCGCGTTCGCGAGCGGCGGCTGGTCTGCCTGCAACGCCTGCGTGACCGTGTCGGAAGGCACACCGCCGTGGCTCTGCAGCCACGTGTTGAGCGCGGCGACGTTCTGGGTGAACGCACTGTCCGACTTCTGCAGCGTGTCGTAGACACGACGTCCGAGCACCGGATCGAAGCTCGAACGACCGGTGAGATGCTGCGACAGCACAAGGAAGGCATCGAGCCCGCCCCCTTGAGGGGCTTGGGGGGCGTCGGCGAAGGCGGGAGAAATGAAGGAGAGGCCGTAGGGCAGACGCGGACGGCCCGCCGTCGTGAAAGCGAGCACGGCCGCGCCGGCGAACGCGCAGAGAACCAGCGCGCGGCGGCGAGCGGACTGCGGCGCCGTCTCGTGTCCGGCGGGTGCATCGTTCTCGCGAACATCTGTCATGGGGGCTCCAGATGATGTTATTGGATCAGCCTGCAGGCCGGCGGCAACGCGGTGCGTACGTCATATCGCATCACGTGACGTTAAGGCCGGCATGCGGGCTGTCTGCCCCAAACCTGGTCATCGCCGCTCATGCGGTCTCTTGATCCGACGGTGAAATACGCACGACTGCCGGCCTGACGTCAGCCTTTCATCTGCAACGGCGGTGCGCGAAGACCAGCGTCCGTTGCGACAGACTATAGCCAAAGTAAGCGCATTCGACAATTGCGGACCGAACATCCCGGTAGAATCGAACAGGCGGTCCAGACCTGCGCACGCCCGGTCTGGCGAACGACGAGAGCGCTTCCTTCACATGATCATGAACCCGTATCCTCAGGTCCTTCGCAACCGGCCGCGCATGGTCATCGCGCTCGTCATCGGTGTGGTGGCCGCGCTGCTGCTGCCAGGCGCCGTGCGTCCGATGGTGCGTGTTCTGTTCGGGTGGGACGTCACCGTGTGGGCGTATCTCGCGTTTCTGTGGTTCCACATGGCGACCACGCAGCAGGCTCAGGTGCGGGACTTCGCCGTGCGCGACGACGAGAATGCGGGTGTCGTGCTTTTCATGTTCTGCGTCGCGACGATCGCCAGCATTGCTGCAATCGTGCTCGAACTGTCCACGGTCAAGAGCTTCAAGGGCAGCACGGGCGCGCTGCACTCCGCGATCACCGGCGCGACGCTGATGGGCGCCTGGTTCCTGATTCCGACGATCTTCACGCTGCACTACGCGCGCCTCTACTACGGCGGCGACCAGCAGGAAACCGCGCTGCAGTTTCCCGATCGCAGTCTCAAGCCGGACTACTGGGACTTCCTGTACTTCTCGTTCACGATCGCCGTCGCCTCGCAGACGGCCGACATCGCGCTGCGCTCGCGCACGATACGGCGCGCGGTGCTGGCGCAGTCGGTGCTGTCGTTCTACTTCAACGTCGCGGTACTCGGGTTGTGCGTGAACATCGCCGCCGGCCTGCTCGGCTCGTGATTCGCGGCCATTCCCCCCTCGCCGTGTAAAAGCCACGCGCCGACCGACCGATTTACACGCGCACCGCACGCTGCCTTGCTGCGCGGCGGCGACTCGTCCGCACTTCGTCGGCGGCGCCCCGTCTGGCACAGCGTTTGCTGTATCCGTTCGGTCGATCTGGCCTGGCGCCGTTGCGGGCCGCTTCGCGAAGCGGCTTCGCGATTCCATGCGGCGACATGCCGATCTTTGCACTACATTGACCAATACGCGCGCGTGCCTCAGTCAACCGTCAGGCATCGCGCGGCATCCGGCTCTGGAAGCCCAACGAGCGATGTGATCGCACTGTACGTGCATCCTCACCGCGGCAGGACCAAACTGGACACGACAGATGGAACCTCCTCACGCTTACGCGCCGCGGATCTATTTCCTTCACCCCACCCTCGTCGGACCGCTCGGGGCCTGGGCCGCCCAGTTTGAACATGCTGCATCGCTCGGCTTCGATCACGTGCTGATCGGCGCACCGTTCGAGCCGGGAAAGGCGAACCATGGCCAGATCGTCGCTGCTCACGACCGGCTGCACCCGGTGTTCGACACGCATCAGCCAGCCACCGCCGCGCTGCAAGCGCTCGCCACCGAGGCGCGCGCGCATGGTCTGACGCTCCTCGTCGACATCGTGCTCGACCGGGTTGCCGCAGATGGCGTGCTCTTTCGCGACCACGCCGACTGGTTTCATCCGTTCGAGCCGGAGGAGGCGCGGCTCGATCCGCGCCACGGGCTGCGCGAGGACAACGTGGCGTACGCGAATTTCGCGAGCGCCGAGGCATCGGCCCCGCTGCTCGACTGGTGGACGCAGAAGCTCGCGGCGCTCGCCGCAGCGGGCGTGGGCGGGTTTCGCTTCGACTCGCCGCAGCATGTGCCCGTCGACGCGTGGCGACGGCTTGGCGAAGGCGTGCGTGCGTGCCATCCGCACGCGCGCTTTCTCGCCGCGACACCCGGTCTCACCCGTGACGACATGATGAAACTCGCGGGCGCGGGCTTCGACAGCGTATTCTCGTCGGTACGCTGGTGGGACTTTCGCGCCGCGTGGCTCACCGAGGAACACGCGACGCTCACGCGCGTCGCGCCGCCCATCGCGTTTCCCGAGGCGCCGTACGGCACGCGCCTCGTCGCCGATCTGTCCGACGTGCATGACGCGGGCGCCATCGAGCGCGTGTACCGGCGCGCGCTGAACGTGGCGGCGGCCGTCGGCACCGGCTGGCTCGTGCCGATGGGTTTCGAATACGGCATGGCGCTGCCAATATCCTGCACCCGCGGCAACGCAGCCGATTACGCGGCCGCGCGCCAGTCCGCACGCTTTGAGCTGACGAAAGCAATCGCCCACGCGAACGCGCTCCAGCGCGATCTGAACACGCTCGGCACAGCCGGCGAACTGCGCGCGCTGAGCGGACCCGGCGCGCCGGCAACCGTACTGTTGCGCGGCAACCGCGCCGATCTGCGCGACGCAAACGAAGCGGTGCTCGTCGTCGTCAATCCCGATCGCGACGTGCCGGTACGGGTCGATCCCGCGCGCTTCCTTGACGGCGTGCCGGGCAGCTTCACGCGTTTCGCGGCGCTCGACAGGGATGCCACCGAAGCGCCGGCACACCCATTGCCGCCCTTTACGCTGAATGCTGGCGCGTGCCGGCTCTTCGGCGCGCTCGCCGACACGCCCGTGATCCTCGCGCCGCCCGTCGACAAGGCAAACAGCAGGCGCAGCGGCCGCAAGACGGTGATGGACGCGATCGCGGCAGCGCGCGTGGCGATCGAAAGCGTGACGCCTTCGGTCGATAACGGACGGTTCCCGGTCAAGCGCATCGTGGGCGAGCGCGTGGAAGTGCGAGCCGCCATCTTCGCCGAGGGCCACGACAGGATCGCCGCGGCCGTCATCTGGCGCGCCGCCGACGAAACCGTCTGGCACGAAGCCCCGATGTTTCCCGCACAGCCTGCCGGCAACGATCTCTGGTCCGCGCGCATTCCGCTCGACCGGGTTGGCCGTCACGAATTCACGGTGACCGCCTGGCGCGACGACTTCGCGTCGCTGACCGGGCACATCCATAAGAAGTTGAAGGCCGGCCAGACCGTCGAACTCGAAATCGACGAAGCGAGTCATCTCTTCGCGCTCATCCTCGCCGAAGTGGAAACCGCCGAAGGCGCGGTCACCGAACCGCTCACGCACATCGTCCGCGAATTCGCGAAAGCCGACACAGCCGGCCGCCTCGAACTGCTGCTCGCGCCGACCACCGCGAGAGCCGTCGCCGCCGCGCGCCACCGGCCGTTCCTCGCGCGCGACCCGGTGGTCTACCGGATCGAGTCGGAACGTGCCGCCGCGCGTTTTGCAAGCTGGTACGAGATCTTCCCGCGCTCGATGAGCGACGACATGAATCGCCACGGCACGTTCGCCGACGTCGTCACGAAGCTGCCGCGCATCCGCGACATGGGCTTCGACGTGCTGTACTTCCCGCCGATCCATCCGATCGGCGTCACGAACCGCAAGGGGCGCAACAACACGCTGAACGCGCTCGAAGGCGACGTCGGCAGTCCGTATGCGATCGGCGGCAAGGAAGGCGGTCATACGGCCGTGCATCCCGAACTCGGCACGCTCGATGACTTCAGGCACATGCTGGCCGCCGCGCACGATCACGGCCTCGAAATCGCACTCGATTTCGCGATCCAGTGCTCGCCCGATCATCCGTGGCTGAAGGACCATCCGACGTGGTTCGCGTGGCGCCCCGACGGCACGCTGCGTTACGCGGAAAATCCGCCAAAGAAGTATCAGGACATCGTGAATCCGGACTTCTATACGCACGACGCGAAGCCCGACCTGTGGATCGCGTTGCGCGACGTGATCCTGTTCTGGATCGACGCGGGCGTGCATATCTTTCGCGTCGACAACCCGCATACGAAGCCGCTGCCGTTCTGGGAATGGATGATCGCCGACGTGCGCGCGCGCCACCCCGACACGATCTTTCTGTCCGAAGCCTTCACGCGGCCGCGCATGATGAACCGGCTCGCGAAGGTCGGCTACTCGCAGTCGTATACGTATTTCACGTGGCGCGAGTCGAAGCGCGATTTCGTCGAGTATCTGACCGAACTCACGCAGAGCAGCGCGCGCGAAGTGTACCGGCCGAATTTCTTCGTCAACACGCCCGACATCAATCCGCGCCATCTGCAGTCGCAGGGGCGCGCGGGCTTCGTGATCCGCGCGGCGCTGGCCGCGACGCTCTCGGGGCTGTGGGGTGTCTATAGCGGCTTCGAACTGTGCGAGGCCGCCGCGCTGCCGGACAGCGAGGAATATCTCGACTCCGAGAAGTACCAGCTGCGCGCATGGGACTGGAACCGGCCCGGCAACATCGTCGGCGAAATCGCCGCGCTCAACCGCATTCGCCGGGCGAATCCCGCGCTGCACACGCATCTGGGCATCACGTTCCTGCCCGCGCACAACGAGCACATCCTGTTCTTCGAGAAGGCAACCGAAGCGCGCGACAACGTGATCGTCGTCGCGATCAATCTCGATCCGTTCAACGAACAGGGCGCGGATATCGAGCTTTCGTGGGCGACGTTCGCGCACTGGCACCTGAACGACCAGGCGGCAATCGAAGTCGTCGACCAGATGACGGGCCAGCACTTCGAATGGTACGGAAGATGGCAACACGTGCGGCTCGATCCCGGCACGCGGCCGTTCACGATCTGGCGCATTGCGCCCACGGGCGGAGTGCTCCGCGACATCCCTGACAACCACGGCGAGACCGACGCGCATTTCGACGTCGCCTCACCGAACGAAGGTGCGATATGAAACGCGACGACACACCCGAAAGCGCCTCGCATGCACGCGCGACAGGCGCGCCAGGCGCGACCACGAGCGTAGCGGCACCGGTTGGTCATCCGGGACCGCGAAAGGCCGGCGCGCGGCGCAGCCGGCCGTCCGCGCTCAGCGACGATCCGCTCTGGTACAAGGACGCGATCATCTACCAGGTGCACATCAAGTCGTTCTTCGATGCGAACAACGACGGCGTCGGCGATTTTCCCGGGCTCATCGCGAAGCTCGACTACATCGCCGAACTCGGCGTGGACGCGATCTGGCTGCTGCCGTTCTATCCGTCGCCGCGGCGCGACGACGGCTACGACATCGCCGATTACCGCAACGTCCATCCGGATTACGGCAATCTCTCCGACGTCAGGCACTTCATTCACGAAGCGCACGCGCGCGGCCTGCGTGTGATTACCGAACTGGTGATCAACCATACGTCGGACCAGCATCCGTGGTTCCAGCGCGCGCGTCGTGCGAAGCCCGGCTCGAATCATCGCAACTATTACGTGTGGTCCGATACCGACCAGAAGTACACGGAAACGCGCATCATCTTCATCGATTCCGAGCCGTCGAACTGGACACACGATCCGGTTGCGGGCGCGTACTACTGGCATCGCTTCTACTCGCATCAGCCGGATCTGAACTTCGACAATCCCGCAGTGCTCAGGGAAGTGCTGCAGGTGATGCGGTTCTGGCTCGATACGATCGGAAGAGC
>CALFSF010000429.1 GCA_937917025.1 uncultured Paraburkholderia sp. | reverse complement strand
TTACATCGATCTGTACTACCTGCACACGTGGGACCGCATGACGCCCGTCGACGAAGTCATGCGCGCGATGGACGACGCCGTGCGCGCGGGCAAGATCCGCTACGTCGGGCTTTCGGATACACCGGCATGGTTCGCCGGGCGCGCCCAGACGCTCGCCGACTGGCGCGGCTTCGAACCGGTCGCGGCGATGCAGCTGGAATACTCGATGATCGAGCGCAACGCGGAAAACGAATTCGCCGATCTCGCGACGAATCTCGGCATGGGGCTCGTGCCGTGGAGTCCGCTCGGGATGGGCTTGCTGTCGGGCAAATACCGGCCGTCACAGAGCGGATCGTTCGAGGCGAAGACAGTTGCAGGTGACGGACGGCTGGCGAGCCTCGCCAGCGCGCCGACCCCGGGCTTCGACAAACTCACCGGGCGCAACTTCCACATCGTCGCCGAACTGGAAGCGGTTGCGAGCGAAGTCAGCCGGCCGATGGCGCAGGTCGCACTGAACTGGCTGCATCAGAAGCGCGGCGTGTCGAGCGTCATCGTCGGCGCGACGAAGCCGGAGCAATTGCAGGAATCGCTCGGCGCGCTCGATTTCATGCTCGCGCCGGAACACCTTGCGCGTCTCGACGCGGTTTCCGAACCGGCCCGGCCGTTCCCGTATTACATGTTCGCGGACGGACATCAGGCGCGCATCCACGGTCAGGTCGATGTAGCAGACAAGCCCGATGGTTACGACCGTCCAGTTCGCGTGCCGCCGCCAGTCGAAACGGCCGCCGAAACCCGATAGGTCGCGCGCCTCCCTATAGAACGACGAACGGCTTCGGGCAGCGAAATCGCGTCGCTGCCCGGGCGAGCGCGTTCGCGCGTGCCTCGCATGGGGTGCATATTTCCACGCCCGGTAAATATTAGCGATATTTTCGGAAAACCGATTTCCGAACGAATGATCGTTTAAAAACCGAATAGGCCCTCATTCACGCTCACGGCACCGAAAGTATTTTCGGCCCGTCAACGGCACGCCTTAATCATCCGTTAATAAAAAACCGGCAAGATCACAGTTCGTACGAATCTGAAACCACGCATCTTTTCGCTGCGATGCACAATGACAGTGAGAGGCACCTTCGGTCGTCCGCATGTATGCCGGCGCACGGACCAGGGCGGGAAGGGGCGGGAGACTGGTTATAAGGAAGGGCTTGCTGCGAGGGATTAGCAGGCAATCGATAAATTTTATTCATTCGATTTCAATTCGGGAAGGGCTGTGCCGTTAAAGCAACAGTGAAACAGCGAAAGCGGCGTTGCCGCTTCGCAGCACTGGTGCAAAACGAAGACCGCAGCAGATAATCGGTTCGTAAAGGAGAAAGATCATGGATACCAGACCGCCAAGAATTCCGACCCCAGACAAGGTGTTGAGTCCGGATCCGGAACCGGCAGGCGTCGAGTTTCTCGGGGACGAACTTCCAGAACACGTTCGCGCGTTCTTCGACGAACAACGCAAGTCGTGCGACCAGAAGTAAGCGTGCTCAGATACGACGATACGGGTTACGCCAGACCGGCGCGCGGATGGCTTTCGTGCGCCGGCGCCGTTGCGCGCCGCGTACCGCGCGTGCCCGCGACCGCGATCGCGATCGCGACTTCTGTCTGATTGTTACCTGCGCGCCGGGTTGCGATAGCCGGCGCGCACGATTGCGCGCGTCGATTTGACCGCGCCGGCAGGCTGATGGTCTACTCTTCTGCTGTTTCCGTTCTGCCCTGCCGGGCCGCTATTCACTCATGACACTTCTGAAACGCGTCGGCGCGCTTTGCGCGACGTTGCTCGCGACGACGCTTGCCCTCGCACCGCTCCCCGCCTGCGCCGATGGCGACGACACGGCGCTCACGAATCTCATCGCGCTTGCATCGCAACGTCTCGCGCTGGCGGAGCCGGTCGCGCGTTACAAGTGGGCAACGCGTCAGCCGATCACCGACACGCCGCGCGAAAACGCGCTGCTCGCCGATGTCGCGAAGCGCGCGGTAGCCGCGAATGTCGATCCGGCGTTCGCGCAAGCGTTCTTCCGGGATCAGATCGATGCCAGCAAGGATGTGCAGAATGCACTGTTCGATGCGTGGCGCAACGGCCAGCCGCCGGCTGGCGCCGCACCGGACCTCGCCACCAGCACGCGCCCGAAACTGGATCGAATGACGCAGTCGATGCTGGCTGGCCTCGCGCGCGTGCAGCCGCTGCG
>CALFSF010000428.1 GCA_937917025.1 uncultured Paraburkholderia sp. | reverse complement strand
AAAGAAAAGTAGGTGCCGCCCCGCACAGGGGCAACGCTAATAGACCGACATGAATACAAGGAAAGGCCAAAGGAAAACACCGCTTCGGCACGAAAAAACCGGAATGCCGCCCCGCACAGGGGCAACACTAATAGACCGACATGAATGCAAGGAAAGGCCAAAAACCCAGAACAACCAAAAAAACGCCGCCCCGCCAAAGGGGCCAAAAAGCCAGAAAAACAAAAAAATCACTGCCGCGCGGTACGCAAATTATCCGGCATAGGCAGATTAAAGTTAGTCCGGAATGGATTGATATCCAGCCCTCCGCGCCGCGTATAGCGCGCATAAACCGCCAGTTTGACAGGCCGGCAGGCCCTCATCACATCGACAAAAATCCGCTCGACGCATTGCTCATGAAACCCGGTGTGGTTACGGTAGGAAATGATGTACCGCAACAACCCCGCATGATCGATCTGCGGACCGACATAATGAATCTGCACGCTGCCCCAATCCGGCTGCCCGGTCACAGGGCAATTCGACTTCAGCAGATTAGAGAACAACGTCTCCTCGACAGGCGCCTCATCTAAAGCCGCAGTCAAAAACGAAGGCTCCGGATGGTACACAGACGCATCAAGATCCAGCCGGTCGAGCGACAATCCCTCGAACTCCTCAAGCGCAAGCTTGCCAAACTCGGCCGGCGGCGCAAGATGCACCGAAACCGAAGCGCCACTCGCAGCCGATACGTCCCGCCTGATCGTCTCACGCACGACGTCGATCGACTCGAACGCCGTGTGCGCAAACGAGCCAAGATAAAGCTTGAACGACTTCGACTCGACGATATTCGGCGAATCCGCCGGAATAAAAAACGTCGCCACCGCGATCTGCGGCTTGCCTCGCGGGTTCAGCCACGAAAGCTCATACGCATTCCAGATGTCCGTGCCAAAGAACGGCAGCCGCGCGCCAATGCCGATCGTCTCACGCGCAGCGCTGCGCTCAATCGGAAAGAGCCGCGATGCGTCGTACTGTTCCGTGTAGGAAGAAGGTTTGCCAAGCGGCGATTGTTCAGGTGTCATGATGCGTTCACGATGCCACTCACGACGTGCCCGGTCGCCGTAACCACGCGGGCCGATTCGCAATGGCGAATTTGGTCGTCGAAGAAAAAGTCCGGCTCGAACTCGCGCAGGAATTCCCCCTTGTCGAGCCCACCGAGGAACATCGCTTCGTCGATTTCGATGTTCCATTGCATCAGCGTCCGGATCGCGCGCTCATGCGCGGGCGCGGAGCGCGCCGTCACCAGCGCGGTACGGATACGCATCGGCGCGCTCTGCGTCGGCGCGGCCTCGTCAGCCAGTTTCTGCAGACGATGCAGCGCACCCAGCAGCGGCTTTAACGGCCCGTCCGCGAGCGGCAGATCCTTCTTGTCCGTCTCGTGACCGATAAACGCGCCGAGACCCTCCGTCTGGAACACGCGCTCGGCTTCGTCGGAAAACAGCACGGCGTCGCCGTCGAAGGCAATGCGAATCTCGTCCGGATGCCTGCTCGCCATTTTCGCCGATTCCGGCAGCACGCGCGCAGCCGGAAATCCGGCCGCCAGTGCGTCGCGCACGTCGTCCTGATTCGCGGACAGAAAGAGCGATGCATTCAGCGGCTTCAGGTAGCCGAACGGCGCCCGCCCACGCGTGAACACGCCGCGCTCGATCGCAAGGCCATGCTCGCGACACGAACTGAACGCGCGCAACCCGCTGATCGGATCGCTGCGAGACAGGATCACGACCTCCACCCGATGCGCGCCGGCGTTCAGCGCCAGCAACTTGCGAATCAGCGGAAACGCGACGCCCGGCGGCGCCGGCACGTTCAGGCGCTCGCGCTGCAACGCTTCGTAAGCCTGCAGGTCGCCAGCTTCGTAGACGCGGTTCTCCTCCTCGAAGTCGAACAGCGCCCGCGATGAAATCGCCACGACCAGCTTGTCCTCGAGCGAAAAAGCCATACGCGTCGACGTCCGGTGCCGTCAGGAAAGGAACAGCCGGTAAACCGGATTCGTGCTTTCTTCCCAGTACGGATAACCGAGCGATCCGAGGAAGCGCGCGAATTCGCCGTTCTCCGCGCCCGGCACCTGGATGCCGACGAGGATCGAACTGTAGTCGGCGCCCTGATTGCGGTAGTGAAAGAGGCTGATGTTCCAGTTCGGTGCCATCGACGACAGGAACTTCATCAACGCGCCCGGCCGCTCCGGAAACTCGAAGCGGAACAGGCGTTCGTCGTGGGCAAGCGGCGAGCGGCCGCCCACCATGTAACGGATGTGCTGCTTCGAGAGTTCGTCGTGCGTCAGGTCGACGGTCGCGAAACCGTGTTCCTCGAACGCCGTCGCGATCTCGGCCGATTCGCCACGGTTCCTGATCTGCACGCCGACGAAGATGTGCGCCGAACTGGCATCCGCAATCCGGTAATTAAACTCGGTGACGCTGCGCGTGCCGACCAGTTCGCAGAAGCGCTTGAAGCTGCCGCGCTCCTCGGGAATCGTGACGGCAAACACCGCCTCGCGCGCCTCGCCCACCTCGGCGCGCTCCGCGACGAAGCGCATCCGGTCGAAATTCATGTTGGCGCCGGACGTGATCGCGACCAGCGTCTGCCCTTCGATGCCCTTGCGTTCCGCGTACTGCTTCGCGCCCGCCACCGCGAGCGCGCCCGCCGGTTCCAGCACGCTGCGCGTGTCCTGGAAAACATCCTTGATGGCGGCGCACAGCGCGTCGGTGTTCACGACCAGCACGTCGTCGAGATACTCGCTGCACAGACGGAACGTCTCCTCGCCGACCAGCTTCACTGCCGTGCCATCGGAGAACAATCCGACTTCGCTTAGCGTGACGCGCTCTTTCGCCTTCAGCGATTCGGCCATCGCGCACGAATCCTCGGTCTGCACGCCGATCACCTTGATCTCGGGGCGCACCGCCTTGACGTATGCGGCAACGCCTGCCGCAAGGCCGCCGCCGCCAATCGGAACGAAGATCGCGTGTACTGGCCCCTGGTGCTGGCGCAGAATCTCCATCGCGACCGTGCCCTGGCCGGCGATCACGTACGGATCGTCGAACGGATGCACGAACGTGAGCTGGCGTTCTTCCTGGAGCTTCGCGGCGTGCCCGTAGGCGTCGCTATACGATTCGCCGAACTGCACGACTTCGACGGTCGGGCCGCCGTGGGCGCGCACCGCGTCGACCTTCACCTGAGGTGTCGTGACCGGCACCACGATGATCGCCTTCACCCCAAGCCGCGCCGCGGACAGCGCCACGCCCTGCGCGTGATTGCCCGCCGATGCCGTGATGACGCCGCGTTCCAGCGCGTCGGCCGGCAGGTTCACCATCTTGTTGTACGCGCCGCGCAGCTTGAACGAGAAAACCGGCTGATTGTCCTCGCGCTTCAGATAAATCGGATTGCGCAGCCGTGCCGACAGATTCGGCGCACGTTCGAGCTCGGTCTCGCGGGCCACGTCGTAGACGCGCGCGGTCAGGGTTTTCTTCAGATAGTCGTGGGAAGCCATGCGGGTGGCGCGCAACGCGCTTTGCGGGACGGGAAAGGGCTAATGATAGCGCCAACCGTCGTCCGGCTGGCCCTGGACGCGCGAGCGTCGGTCATCTGGCCAGGGCGCGGGCCACGCGCGCAACGCTGGTGAGCGCCCCATCTGCGCGGCATCGCCGATTTCGATGGGACCCATCCTCTGTCCGTCGCCCGACCCGCGCGAGCGTCAGGCGGCGTGCCTGTGTACGAAACGGATCGTCCATCGGCGGCCCGCATGCGCGAAACACCCGCCGAAGCCTTCTCCCGCCTCCGGCGCGCACATGCATCATGCGTTAGAATCCCGTTTTGGAACAAGGATCGGAAGATGCACTGGCAGCCCCGGATCGACCATTTGATGCCCGTACCGCGTGAGTCCCGTCCCGCGGCGCAGCGGCACGTCCGGCATGCACGATCGTGTAGCTGCTAGCGCTGTGAGGCCGTCGATGTGATTTCCCGTCGTCCGGGCTTCACCCAACAGAAAGATTTCCAGAATTGCGCCCCACGCGCACTGTCAGCCGGCCCCTTCGTCTGAAGCGGGCTTTGCTGACTCACCGAGTCGTCCGAATATGAACGCACCTCAAGTTTTCGATCCGCACGGTGCCGCCGCCGCGGTAGCCGTCGACCTCGAACCGCGCCTGCGCGAAATCCCCTATAACTACACGTCGTTCTCCGATCGCGAAATCGTTATCCGCCTGCTCGGCGACGAAGCCTGGGCGGCGCTTGCCGAACTGCGCGCCGAGCGCCGCACCGGCCGTTCGGCTCGCATGCTGTACGAAGTGCTCGGCGATATCTGGGTCGTGCGCCGCAACCCGTATCTGCAGGACGACCTGCTCGACAACCCGAAGCGCCGCGCGCTGCTGATCGAAGCGCTGAACCATCGTCTGACCGAAATCGAGAAGCGCCGCAAAGCCGATCTGATCGAGCACGGCGACGAAGCCGGCATCGACCGCGCGGCGCGCGTCGAAACGCTGGTCGCCGCCGCGCGCCGCGCCGTCGCCGATTTCGCGAGCGAGTTCGACAAAACCGCCGACCTGCGCAAGCGTGCGACCAAAGTGCTGGGCCGCCAGACGCAGAAGGACAACATCCGCTTCGACGGCCTGTCGCGCGTGTCGCACGTCACCGATGCGACCGACTGGCGCGTCGAATACCCGTTCGTCGTTCTGACGCCGGATAGCGAAGCCGAAATCGCCGGCCTCATCAAGGCGTGCTTCGAACTCGGTCTGACCGTGATTCCGCGAGGCGGCGGCACGGGCTACACGGGCGGCGCGGTGCCGCTTACGCCGTTCTCGGCCGTCATCAACACCGAAAAGCTCGAAGAACTCGGCGCGGTCGAGATGACCGAATTGCCCGGCGTCGACCGGCGCGTCGCGACGATCTTCTCGGGCGCGGGCGTCGTCACGCGTCGCGTGACCGAGGCCGCCGAGCAGGCGGGCTTCGTGTTCGCGGTCGACCCGACCTCGCTCGACGCATCGTGCATCGGCGGCAACGTCGCGATGAACGCGGGCGGCAAGAAGGCGGTGCTGTGGGGCACGGCGCTCGACAACCTCGCCTGGTGGCGCATGGTCGACCCGGAAGGCAACTGGCTCGAAGTCACGCGTCTTGACCACAATATGGGCAAGATCCACGACATCGCGGTCGCGCGCTTCGAGCTGAAGTGGTTCGACGGCGAATACGCGCCGGGCGAAAAGCTGCTGCGCACCGAGTCGCTCGACATCGAAGGCCGGCGTTTTCGCAAGGAAGGGCTCGGCAAGGACGTCACCGACAAATTCCTGGCCGGCCTGCCGGGTATCCAGAAGGAAGGCTGCGACGGCCTGATCACGTCGGCGCGCTGGGTGCTGCACAAGATGCCCGCGAATACGCGCACCGTCTGCCTCGAATTTTTCGGCCAGGCGCGCGAGGCGATTCCGAGCATCGTCGAAATCAAGGATTACCTGTTCGAGACGTCGAAGAAGGGCGGCGCGATTCTCGCGGGCCTCGAACACCTCGACGAGCGCTATCTGCGCGCGGTCGGCTACGCAACGAAAAGCAAGCGCAACGCGTTTCCGAAGATGGTGCTGATCGGCGACATCGTCGGCGACGACGCCGATGCCGTCGCGCACGCCACGTCTGAAGTCGTGCGGATGGCCAACGGCAAGAGCGGCGAGGGGTTTGTCGCCGTGAGCGCCGAAGCGCGCAAGCGCTTCTGGCTCGACCGCAGCCGCACGGCCGCGATCGCGAAGCACACGAACGCATTCAAGATCAACGAAGACGTCGTGATTCCGCTCAACCGGATGGGCGAGTACACGGACGGCATCGAGCGCATCAACATCGAGTTGTCGATCAAGAACAAGCTGCAACTGATCGACGCGCTCGAAGCGTTCTTCAACGCCGGCAAGCTGCCGCTCGGCAAGAGCGACGACGCGAACGAAATCCCGAGCGCCGAGCTGCTCGAAGACCGCGTGCAGCAGGCGCTGGATCTGCTGAAGCATGTGCGCGTGCGCTGGGAATTCCTGCGCGACAAGCTCGACCTGTCGCTGCGCGAGGCGCAGCACTACATGGTGCAACTCGGCTACGCAGGTCTCGCGGAGAAGTTCGCGGATCGCGTCGACGCGCAACCGGACGCCACCGTTTTTCACGTGACGCAGGACCGCACGGTGCGCGTGTCGTGGAAGACCGAGATTCGCGCGGAGCTGCGCCAGATTTTCGCGGGCGGCGAATTCAAGCCGATCCTCGACGAAGCGCAGGCCATCCACAAGCGGGTGCTGCGCGGACGCGTGTTCGTCGCGCTGCACATGCACGCGGGCGACGGCAACGTTCACACGAATATTCCGGTCAATTCCGATAACTACGAGATGCTGCAGGACGCCCACACGGCGGTCGCACGCATCATGAAGCTCGCGCGTTCGCTCGACGGCGTGATTTCCGGCGAGCACGGCATCGGCATCACGAAGCTCGAATTCCTGACCGAAGACGAAATCGGCGAATTCCGCGCGTACAAGCAGCGCGTCGATCCGCATGGCCGCTTCAACGCGGGCAAGCTGCTGGCCGGCGCAGACCTGCGCAACGCGTACACGCCGAGCTTCGGCCTGATGGGCTACGAATCGCTGATCATGCAGCAGTCCGATATCGGCGCGATCGCCGATTCGGTGAAGGACTGCCTGCGCTGCGGCAAGTGCAAGCCGGTGTGCGCGACGCACGTGCCGCGCGCGAACCTGCTGTACAGCCCGCGCAACAAGATTCTTGCGACGTCCTTGCTGGTCGAGGCGTTCCTGTACGAAGAGCAGACGCGCCGCGGCGTGTCGATCAAGCACTGGGACGAGTTCAACGACGTCGCCGATCACTGCACGGTCTGTCACAAGTGCGTGACGCCGTGTCCGGTGAAGATCGACTTCGGCGACGTGACGATGAACATGCGCAACCTGCTGCGCAAGATGGGCAAGAAGAAGTTCAACCCGGGCAACGCGGCCGGCATGTTCTTCCTCAACGCCACCAATCCGCAGACCATCAACCTCGCGCGCACCGCGATGATGGGCATCGGCTACAAGGCGCAGCGCCTCGGCAACGAGGTGCTGAAGAAGTTCGCGAAGAAGCAGACGGCGCACCCGCCGGCGACGGTCGGCAAGCCGCCCGTCGTACAGCAGGTGATCCACTTCATGAACAAGAAGATGCCGGGCAATCTGCCGAAGAAAACGGCCCGCGCGCTGCTCGACATCGAAGACAACAAGATCGTGCCGATCATCCGCAACCCGAAGACGACTACCGCGGATTCGGAAGCGGTGTTCTACTTCCCGGGCTGCGGCTCGGAGCGTCTTTTCTCGCAGGTGGGCCTCGCGACGCAGGCGATGCTGTGGGAAGCGGGCGTGCAAACGGTACTGCCGCCGGGTTACCTGTGCTGCGGCTATCCGCAGCGGGGCTCGGGCCAGTACGACAAGGCCGAGAAGATCGTCACCGACAACCGCGTGCTGTTCCATCGCGTCGCGAACACGCTGAACTATCTCGACATCAAGACCGTCGTGGTGTCGTGCGGCACGTGTTACGACCAGCTCGCGGGCTACGAATTCGAGAAGATCTTCCCGGGCTGCCGGATCATCGACATCCACGAATTCCTGCTCGAAAAGGGCATGAAGCTCGAAGGCGTCAGCGGCACGCGCTACATGTATCACGACCCGTGCCACACGCCGATCAAGACGATGGACCCGGTGAAGCTCGTCAATGAACTGATGGGCTCCGAACACGACGGCTACAGGATCGAGAAAAACGATCGCTGCTGCGGCGAATCGGGCACGCTGGCGGTGACGCGTCCGGATATCTCGACGCAAGTCCGCTTCCGCAAGGAAGAAGAGATGCGCAAGGGCGCGGCGAAGCTGCGTGCGATTCCGGTAGTCGGCGAGGCGGGGGCGAACGCGATCAATCCGGCGAATGCATCGGCGGGTGCGGCGGGCGCGGCCGAAGGTTCAGTGCTGAAGGCCGGCAGCGGCCCGCAGCCGGGCACGGTGCCGGACGTGAAGATTCTCACGAGCTGCCCGTCATGCCTGCAGGGCTTGTCCCGCTATAACGAGGATTCGGGCACCGAAGCGGATTACATCGTCGTCGAAATGGCGCGTCATGTGCTGGGCGAAGACTGGATGGCCGACTACGTGCAACGGGCGAACAATGGCGGAATCGAGCGCGTGCTGGTCTAATGACACGGCTGACCTGTCCGTTCGAGGAAGATGATGGATTGTGTATTTTGCCGTGAGGAAGGCGGCGACGTGCTGTGGCAGAACGATATGCTGCGTGTCGTTCTCGCCGATGAACACGATTAC
>CALFSF010000427.1 GCA_937917025.1 uncultured Paraburkholderia sp. | reverse complement strand
CGGCACGATCACGCCGGACGAGCTCAAGATCGGCATCATGCCGGGCCACATCCACAAGAAGGGCCGCATCGGTGTCGTGTCGCGTTCGGGCACGCTGACGTATGAAGCCGTGGGCCAGTTGACGGCGATCGGTCTTGGCCAGTCGTCGGCAGTCGGTATCGGCGGCGACCCGATCAACGGTCTGAAGCACATCGACGTGATGAAGATGTTCAACGACGATCCGGACACGGACGCCGTCATCATGATCGGCGAGATCGGCGGTCCGGACGAAGCGAACGCTGCCGAGTGGATCAAGGACAACATGAAGAAGCCGGTGGTTGGCTTCATCGCGGGCGTCACGGCGCCTCCGGGCAAGCGCATGGGCCACGCCGGCGCGCTGATCTCGGGCGGTGCGGATACGGCCGAAGCGAAGCTGGAAATCATGGATGCATGCGGCATCAAGGTCACGAAGAACCCGTCGGAAATGGCGCGTCTTCTGAAGGCGATGCTGTAATCGAAATGACGACGACGGCCCCGGCCGTCCCGAAATTTTGATACTCTTACGAAACCCTTTCGTGAGAGCGAAGTCCTAAAGCGAGGGAGCGTTTGCTTCCCTCGCTTTTTTTATTTGCCTTCGCGTCTTTCGTTTTCGCTGGTTTTTCGTTTCACGTCCTTCTACCTTGCCTGCCATGCTCGAGTTCTTTGCCACGCTCCACTGGGGCGCCGTCTTCCAGATCATCGTGATCGACATCCTGCTGGGTGGCGACAACGCGGTGGTGATCGCGCTTGCCTGTCGCAACCTGCCGGCGGAGCAGCGTACGCGCGGCGTGCTGTGGGGCACCGTCGGCGCGATCGTGTTGCGCGTCGCGCTGATCGCGTTCGCCGTCGCGCTGCTCGACGTGCCGCTGCTGAAGTTCGCGGGCGGCCTGCTGCTGCTGTGGATCGGCGTGCGGCTCATGGCGCCGGCGCACGACGTACACGAGAACATCAAGCCGGCCGACAAGCTGATTGCCGCGATCAAGACCATCATCGTCGCCGACGCCGTGATGAGCCTCGACAACGTCATCGCGATTGCCGGCGCCGCCGAAGCCGCCGATCCGCAGCATCGCATCGCGCTCGTGATCTTTGGCCTGCTCGTCAGCATTCCGCTGATCGTGTGGGGCAGCCAGCTGGTGCTGAAGCTGCTCGACCGTTTCCCGATCGTGATCACGCTGGGCGCGGCGCTCCTCGGCTGGATCGCGGGCGGCCTCATCATCAACGACCCCGCAGGTGACCGCTGGCCCGTGCTCGACATGCCGGCCGCCGAGTACGGCATGAGCATCGCGTGCGCGCTGTTCGTCGTGATCGTCGGCTACGCGCTCAAGCGCCGCAACGCGCGTCGCGAATCCGCGCAGGCGCCGCCCGGCGCACATTGAACCCGCAGCGTTAGCCATCCGGCTGACTGTCTGACGCTTTTCCCGCTGGCTACGATCGAAGCGCCTGCCTCAATACGTGAAGCAGGCGTTTTTCGTTTCGGGAGTCTGCTGATGATTGTGTCTGTATCTTGTTCCGTATCGCCTTCGCTGTCTTCATCTTCATCGATGGTCCGCCGCGTTCGCGCGGGCGCCATGCGGTGTTCCACGCGCTGGGCCGCCCAACTTGCCCATGCGTGCGGCCGGTACGCCCGCTGGGGGCACGCGGGCTTCACGCTCATCGAACTGATGATCGTGCTGGCGATCGTCGGTGTCATCGCCGCGTATGCGATCCCCGCGTATCAGGACTACCTGGCGCGCGGCCGGGTGGGTGAGGGTCTGTCGCTGGCTTCGTCGGCGCGTCTGTCGGTTGCCGAAAATGCCGCGAGCGGCAGCGCGCTGGGTGGCGGATACGCGTCGCCGCCGGCCACGCGCAACGTCGAGTCGATTCACGTCGACGACGACAGCGGCCAGATCACGATCGCCTTCACGACGCGCGTCGCGCCCGCGGGATCGAACACGATCGTGCTGGTGCCGTCGGTGCCGGATAACCCCGAAACGCCCACTGCAAGAGTCGGCCTGGTCAAGGGGACGTCGCAGCCTGGCGCGCTCACGTGGGAATGCTTCGCGGGCGGCAAGAACAGCTCGTCGCTGCCCGCGCCGGGCTCGGGTCCGGCGCCGGCAGACGCGGCGACGTTGCCGGCGAACCTCGCACCGCCCGAATGCCGCGCCTGATGACGAACGGAAAGACGCACGTGGCCACACATGACTGGCGCATGCGTACACCGCGGTAATCTGGTGTTATTTAGGGTAGCCGGCGCACAGGTCATTGATTTTTTTGTATAGTGCGCCGGTTGCTGACGCCCCCGGTTACTCATGCCCTCCCCATTCGCGCGCTATCTGTCTCTCGTCCTGCTGGCTCTTGCGTTGACCCTGCCGTATGCGGTGGTCAATCACACGTATCCGATTCCGACGTTCTATGCCGAGTTCACCGCGCTCTCGCTGTATCTGTTGACGGGCGCCGCCGTCGTGCTGCTGGTCAGCAGCGCGCGGCCGCGCGTGGCGTTCGCCTCGCCGGTAGTCGCGCTCGTGCCGCTTGCATTCGGCCTCGTGCTGGTTCTGCAGTCGTTCGTGCTGCCTGTCGCGCAACCGTCGATGAACTGGCTTGGCGCGGGGTTCCTGCTGGCCGCGCTCATGGTGGCCCATGCGGGCTATGGCTTCACGCGCGCGAACCTGGGCGAGACGGCGTTGCGCTGGATGGCCGTGGCGCTGATCGTCGGCGGACTGTTCGCGGTGTTCTGCCAGGTCGTGCAACTGTTTCATCTGGAGGCGAAGGTCACGCCGTTCGTGGTGGCGTACAACATCACGATCGATCGCCGTCCGTTCGGCAACATGGCGCAGGCCAATCACCTCGCCACATACATCTCGTTCGCGATGGCCGGGGCGCTGTATCTGGTGCAGACGCGGCGTCTGAATCTCGCGCTGTGGGTCGTCGTCTCGACGATTTTCAGCACCGGGCTCGCATTGACGGTATCGCGCGGGCCGTGGCTGCAGATGGGCGTGATCGTCGTGGCCGGGTTCTGGATGGCGTTTGCCGGGCGGCGCAGCGAGCCGCTCGACCGCAAGACAGGCAGGCGCAGCGACCGCTCGTGGCTGATTCCACTGGCGCTGGCGACGCTCTTCGTCGTCGTCAATGCGGCGATCCGCTGGGCGAACGTGCGCTATCACCTCGATCTCGCGGAGTCGGCGGCAGAACGGATGAAGGACGCCGGTCAGATCGCGCCGCGTCTCGCGCTGTGGAAGTACGGCTGGACGATGTTCAGGATGCATCCGCTGATGGGCGTCGGCTGGGGCGAGTTTCCGCGCTATCAGTTCGATCTGGCGAAGACGCTGGGCGGCGTGGAAATCGCCAACAACTCGCACGATATTTTTATCGATCTGCTCGCGAAGACGGGGCTGCTCGGTGCCGCGATCGTCGTCATCGGTCTCGTGAGCTGGCTGATCCGCGTCCTGCGCGCGCCGCATACGGCTGCGCGCATTTTCGGGCTGGCCATGATCGGTGTGCTGGTGATGCATGCGCTTGTCGAGTATCCGCAGCAATACATGTTTTTCCTGCTGCCGGCGATGTTCGTCTTCGGCCTGCTGGAAACGAAGCCGCTGCGTGTCGTGCCGCAGGGCGCGGCATTCGGCGTCTATACGCTGGTGGTTCTGGGCGGGCTCGTGTCGCTTTATCCGGTGTATCGCGACTACGCGCGCGCCGAAGTGCTGTACTACGGCAAACATCCGGCCGAGGAGTATCAGGCGGATCCATCGTTCCTGTTTCAGGCGTGGGGCGAGTACGGCATGGCGACGTTGTTGCCGATGAACGGGCAGGACCTGCCGCACAAACTGGCGATGCACAGGCAGGCGATCGCGTTGTTGCCGGGTGAGACGGTGTTGCGTCGTTATGCCGTGCTGCAGGCGTTGAACGGCGACATCGACGCCGCGTTCGACACCGTCGAGCGTCTGAAAATCTTCGCGCAACTGCTGAAGGACTGGCCCTCGCAACTCGGCTATCTGTATGACCTTTGCGACGAGCAGAAGACACTTTCCGGCTTCAAGGCCGAACTGGTGAAGAAGTACGGCATGCCGCCGAACGACATCAATCAGGACGACGAATCCGGAGACGAATCCGGCGACGAGTGAGGTCGCTAATACATTGACCGGAACGTGCGCGTGCAACCCGCGTGCGTCCGTGAAACGCCTTTCAACTTCCTGCTGCAAACCTATACTTTCCGTTACCGGGCGAGCGCCTCGAAAGTAGACCGCACCGGGGCCGTTCAATTTCCCCGCGCCATGCCCGTTTCATTCTTAACCCGGACGGGAGACCAGTCATGCAGATCGATCAGGACAAGCTGCAGAATTTCATGGGGCGGATGGTGGGCGAATTCGGCGCGGTTGCTTCAGCGCCGCTGATCCTGCTGGGCGACCGGCTGGGTCTCTACAAGGCGATGGCGGGGCAGGGCCCGATGACCGCCGTGCAGGTCGCCGAGGCCGCGCAGGTCAACGGGCGCTACGTGCGTGAATGGCTGCTTGCCCAGGCGGCCGCCGGCTTTCTTCGTTACGACGCTGCCGCGGATGCGTTCGAACTCGAAGACGAACAGGCGATGTGTTTCGCCGATGAGACGAGTCCGGTGTTCGTGCCGGGTTTCTTCCAGATCGCCGAATCGATGTTTCGCGACATCCATAAACTCGAGGGCACGTTTCGCACCGGGCTCGGTCTCGGCTGGCACCAGCACGATCATTCGCTTTTTCGCGGCACGGAGCGGTTCTTCCGCCCGGGCTACGCGGCGAATCTCGTCAGCGCGTGGATCCCGGCGCTCGAGGGCGTCGAGGCGAAGCTGAAGGCGGGTGGCGCGAAAGTCGCGGATGTCGGCTGCGGGCACGGCGCGTCGACGGTGCTGATGGCGCAGGCGTATCCCGATACGACGTTTGTCGGCTTCGACTATCACGAGCCGTCGATTCAACGTGCGCGTCAGCTTGCGGGGGAAACGGGCGTGCGCGATCGCGTCACGTTCGAAGTGGCGCCCGCGAAGGAATTCCCGGGTAACGACTACGACCTCGTCGCGTTCTTCGACTGTCTGCACGACATGGGCGATCCGGTGGGCGCGGCCGCGCATGTGCGGCAGGCGCTGAAGCCGGGCGGCACGTGGATGATCGTCGAGCCGTTCGCCAACGACAATGCCGCCGACAACCTGAATCCCGTCGGACGTATTTTCTATTCGGCCTCGGCGATGATCTGCACGCCAGCGTCGTTTGCGCAGGAAGGGCAGATGGGGCTCGGCGCGCAGGCCGGCGAAGCGAGGCTGCGCGACGTGGTGACGAAGGGCGGCTTCACGCAGTTCCGCCGCGCGGCGGAGACGCCGTTCAATCTCGTGCTCGAAGCGCGGGCGTGACGTGACGCTGTGCTGTTCTGCCGGCTTCGGGATAACGAAGGTGGCGGTACATCTGCGCCGATCGAACCGGTCAAGCGTTCGCCGCCACCCAATCCCCCGATTTCCCGCCGTGCTTCTCCAGCACTTTCACATCGGTGATGGTCATGCCGCGATCCACCGCCTTGCACATGTCATACACGGTCAGGAGACCGATCTGCACGGCCGTCAGCGCTTCCATCTCCACGCCGGTCCGTCCGAGCGTTTCCACCTGCACGGTGCAGTGCACGCCGGGTCGCGCTTCGTCGAGCGTGAAGTCGACGGCGACGCGCGTCAGCGCAAGCGGATGGCAGAGCGGGATCAGATCGGCGGTACGCTTTGCGCCCTGGATCGCCGCGATGCGTGCGATGCCGATCACATCGCCTTTTTTTGCGTTGCCGTCGCGGATCAGCGCGAACGTCGCGGGCAGCATGCGGATCGTGCCGCTCGCGACCGCGATGCGCTTCGTCTCCTGCTTGCCGCCGACGTCGACCATATGCGCCTGGCCAGCTGCGTCGAAATGAGTCAGTTCCGTCATGGTGGGCTCCCCTGAAGGGCGCCATCATAACAGCGCCCATTCGACGGTGATTGTCCGCCTCATGCGGCGCGCATGCACGTGCAGCCGGCAGCCGGCAGCGAACCCTGCCCGAAAACAGGCTCGGCGGCGGGTGCGGACACGGCTGCGGCTCCCTGGCGCAGGGTTCTCGATACCGCCTGCCACTGAGTACAATTAAAGTCCGCCCGAGGCCGCCGCGCCGAAGCGCCCGACGGGTTTCCCGACCTTGCTTTTGCCCATCCCGCAATGCGTCTGAAACGGCTTCTCGCAGTCTGTCTTTCGATCGCGCTCGCGGTGCCGCCGGGGGCGTTCGCGCAATCCTCCGCGCCGGGTTCCACACCGAAGGCGCCGTCGCTCGAAATCGGGCCGATCCGTTCCTACGCGTCGCCGCTGATTCCCGACAACATCGCGCCCGGCGTGTTCGGCACCTACGGCGGCGCCGAGAGCCGGTTTGCCGGCACGCCGGGCGCCAATGTCAGCCTGCACGCGCCGCTTCTGACGCAGCAACTGCCGGATCTCGGCGACGGCTCCGGCGGCTCGCTCACGCCGCAAGCCGAGCGCAAGCTCGGCGAGCGCGTGATGCGCGAAGTGCGCGCCGACCCCGATTATCTCGACGACTGGCTCGTGCGCGACTATCTGAATTCGGTTTCCGCGAAACTGTCGGCGGCGTCCACGGCGCTCTACATCGGCGGCTATCAGCCGGATTTCGATCTCTTTCCGATGCGCGACCCGCAGATCAACGCGTTTTCGTTGCCCGGCGGATTTATCGGCGTGAACACCGGGCTGATCGTCACGACGCAGACGGAATCCGAACTCGCGTCCGTGATCGGCCACGAAATGGGACACGTGCTGCAGCGGCACATCGCGCGCATGATCAGTGCCGGCGAGCGCAGCGGCTACGCCGCGCTCGCCGCGATGCTGCTGGGCGTGCTCGCGGGCGTCGTCGCGCACAGCGGCGACCTCGGCGGCGCGATCGTGATGGGCGGCCAGGCCTATGCGGTCGACAGCCAGCTGAAGTTCTCCCGCGCGGCGGAGCACGAGGCGGACCGCGTCGGCTTCCAGATGCTGGCGGGCGCGGGCTACGACCCGTACGCGATGCCGACGTTCTTCGGCAGGCTCGACCGCGCGTCGATGGGCGACGCCGGCATTCCGGTCTACGCGCGCACGCATCCGCTGACCGTCGAGCGCATCGCCGACATGGAGGATCGCGCGCGACGTTCGCCGTATCGCCAGCCGCGCCAGTCGCCGGAATATGGATTCGTGCGCGCCCGGGTACGCGTGCTGCAGGACCGCTCGCGTAGCGACTACGCCGACGAGATCTCGCGGATGCGCACCGAGATCGAGGACAAAACCGCGCTGAACGTCGCGGCGAACTGGTATGGCATCGCGTTCGCGCAAATGCTGCTCGAACGCTACGACGACGCGGCTGCATCGCTCGCGATGTCGCGCAAGGCATTCGACGCGACCGAGCGCAGCGAAGGCGTCGAGGCCCGCAGCTCGCCGAGCCTCGACGTGCTGGACGTCGATATCGCCCGCCGCGCCGGACGCAACGACGACGCGGTGCATCTTGCCGAAGTGGCGCAACGTCGCTGGCCGCAATCGCACGCCGCGATCGACATGCGGTTGCAGACGCTCCTCAGCGCCCGACGCTTCGCCGACGCCCAAGCGCTCGCGTTCAAGGAAACGCGTAGCGACCCGCAACAGCCGCTATGGTGGCGCTATCTCGCGCAGGCGAGCGTCGGCACCGGCGACGCGCTCACGCAGCATCGCGCGCTCGCGGAGAAGTTCGCGCTGGAAGGCGCGTGGCCATCGGCGATCCGCCAGCTGAAAGAAGCGCGCGACATCAAGACCGCCGGCTATTACGAACTGTCGACGATCGACGCGCGTCTGCACGACTTCGAGGCGCGCTACAAGGAAGAACGCGAGGACGACAAGAATCGCGGATAGGCCACTCACATCTTGTCGGCGGCTTGCGCGGCCTGCGCCGCGGGGCTCGCGACAAAGCCAAAGCGCGCCGCGACGTCCGCGCGCGGGATGGCCTGCAGCGGCAACGTCACGCCGGCGCGCCAGTGGAATGCGCCGCTCTGGCCATCGTCGGCGATTTGCGCGTGCTCCGAGAAAAGATCGAGGTCGTGATCGTGCAACGCAGCCACGCGCGGCTCTTTTCCCGCGCTGGCCGCCGCCTCCGTGAACAGGATGCCGCCTTCGTCGTCGAGCCATGCGGCAGTGGGCGTGAACGCGCCGCCCGCCTGATCGGTGAGCGTCAGCGCGCCGCCTGCATCGACGGCGAGCCGCACGATCCACGGCGTATAGACCAGTTCCACGTACACGCGCTGCGGGCCGTTCTGGAAGAACCACTGCCCGCGCGCGTCGGC
>CALFSF010000426.1 GCA_937917025.1 uncultured Paraburkholderia sp. | reverse complement strand
CTGTGCAGGAGCAGCAGCTCGGCACGGGGCACGCCGTGCAGCAGGCGCTGCCGTTGCTCGATCCTTCCGTGCCCACGCTCGTGCTGTACGGCGACGTGCCGCTCACGCGCGCGAGCACGTTGAAGCGTCTGACCGACCGCGCGGGCGCGGGCGGCTACGGCGTGCTCACCGTGACGCTCGGCGACCCCGCCGGCTACGGCCGTATCGTGCGCGATGCGAGCGGCAAGGTGCTGCGCATCGTCGAACAGAAAGATGCGACAGCCGAGCAGTTGCAGATCGCAGAAATCAACACCGGCATCATCGTCACGCCGACGCAGCAACTCACGCGCTGGCTCGCATCGCTGAAGAACGACAACGCGCAGGGCGAGTACTACCTCACCGACGTGGTCGAACTCGCGATCGAAAGCGGTCTCGACGTGGTGACCGCGCAGCCCGACGAAGAGTGGGAAACACTCGGCGTCAACAGCAAGCAGCAACTCGCGGAACTCGAGCGCATTCATCAGGGCAACGTGGCCGAAGCGCTGCTCGTGGCGGGTGTCACGCTGGCCGATCCGGCGCGTATCGACGTGCGGGGCACACTGGAATGCGGCCGCGACGTTTCGATCGACGTGAACTGCGTGTTCGAAGGCACCGTCACGCTGGGCGATAACGTGACGATCGCGGCGAACTGCGTGATCCGTAACGCAACGATCGGCGCGGGCACGCGCGTCGACGCGTTCACGCATATCGAAGGCGCGGACGTCGGCGCGAACGTCGTGCTCGGACCGTACGCACGGCTGCGCCCGGGCACGACGCTGAAGGACGAATCGCACGTCGGCAACTTCGTCGAAGTGAAGAACGCGGTGCTCGGCCACGGCTCGAAAGCGAATCACCTCACCTATATCGGCGACGCCGATATCGGCGCGCGCGTGAACATCGGCGCGGGCACGATCACGTGCAATTACGACGGCGCGAACAAGTCCCGCACGATCATCGAAGACGATGTGTTCGTCGGCTCCGATACGCAGCTCGTCGCGCCGGTGCGCGTCGGACGCGGCGTGACGATCGCGGCGGGCACGACGGTATGGAAAAACGTCGAGGAAAATCTCCTCGTGCTGAACGAGAAGACGCAGATCGGCAAGACCGGCTACGTTCGTCCGGTCAAGAAAAAAGGCTGACGGGAAACGCCGCGGTTTTATACATCGCAGCACCCAACCCCTTGCAAAGGAACTGTTATTTATGTGCGGCATTGTCGGCGCGGTTGCGCAACGTAACATCGTCCCGGTTCTGATCGAAGGACTGCGGCGCCTCGAATATCGCGGCTACGATTCCTGCGGCGTGGCCGTGCTCGCGGATGGCGAGCCGCATCGCGCGCGCAGCGTGGCGCGCGTCGCCGATCTCGACGACCAGGTGCGCGAGACGCATCTCGAAGGCTTCACCGGTATCGCGCACACGCGCTGGGCGACGCACGGCGCGCCGGTCACGAACAATGCGCATCCGATTTTCTCGCGCAATGCGCTTGCGCTCGTACACAACGGGATCATCGAGAACTACGAGCCGCTGCGGGAAATGCTGCGCGGCAAGGGCTACGAGTTCGTCTCGCAGACCGACACCGAAGTGATCGCGCATCTGATCCACAGCCTCTATCGCGGCGACCTGTTCGCGGCGGTGCGCGAGGCCGTGCAGCAGCTGCACGGCGCGTACGCCATTGCGGTGGAACACAAGGACCAGCCGAACACGGTGGTCGGTGCGCGCCAGGGCTCACCGCTCGTCGTCGGTCTGGGTGAGGGCGAGAACTTCCTCGCTTCGGATGCGCTCGCGCTGGCGGGCAGCACCGAGCATTTCATCTTCCTCGAAGAGGGCGACGTCTGCGAACTCACGCTCGAACGCGTGCGCGTTGCCGATCGCGACGGCCGCGACGTGGAGCGCGAAGTGCGTACGGTCGCGGCGTATGGCGGCGCGGTCGAACTCGGGCCCTATCGCCACTTCATGCAGAAGGAAATTTTCGAGCAGCCGCGCGCGATCAGCGACACGATTCCGCAGGCCGATTCGTTCGATGCATCGCTCTTTGGCGAAGCGGCGGCCAAGGCATTTGGCGAAATCGACAACCTGCTGATTCTCGCGTGCGGCACGAGCTACTACTCGGGACTGACGGCGAAATACTGGCTCGAATCGATCGCGAAGATTCCGACGCAGGTCGAGATCGCGAGCGAATACCGCTATCGCGATTCGGTGCCGAATCCGAAGTCGCTGGTGGTGGTGATCTCGCAGTCGGGCGAGACGGCGGACACGCTCGCCGCGCTCAAGCACGCGCAGTCGCTTGGGCACAAGCACACGCTCTCGGTGTGCAACGTCGGCACGAGCGCGATGGTGCGCCTCACCGAACTGTCGTTCCTCACGCATGCGGGGCGCGAGATCGGCGTGGCGTCGACCAAGGCGTTCACGACGCAGCTCGTCGCGCTGTTCGTGCTGGCCGCGACGCTGGGAAAACTGCGCGGGCACGTCGACGCTTCGCTCGAAGCGCAATACGTGCGCCAGTTGCGCCATCTGCCGGCCGCGCTCAACAGCGTGCTGGCGCTGGAGCCGCAGATCATCGCGTGGTCGGAGGATTTCTCGCGCAAGGAAAACGCGCTGTTCCTCGGGCGTGGCCTGCATTACCCGATTGCACTCGAAGGCGCGCTGAAGCTCAAGGAAATCTCGTACATCCACGCGGAAGCGTATCCGGCGGGGGAACTCAAGCACGGGCCGCTCGCGCTGGTGACGGAAGCGATGCCGGTCGTGACGGTCGCGCCGAACGACGCGCTGCTCGAGAAGCTGAAGTCGAACATGCAGGAAGTGCGGGCGCGCGGCGGCGAGCTGTATGTGTTCGCCGACTCGGACACACGCATCGTCAGCGAAGAAGGGCTGCATGTGATTCGTATGCCGGAGCACTATGGTTTGCTGTCGCCGATCCTGCACGTCGTGCCGCTGCAGTTGCTCGCGTATCACACGGCATGCTCGCGGGGCACGGATGTCGACAAGCCTCGTAACCTCGCCAAATCCGTGACGGTTGAATGACCGGGCGGGGCGTGCGAACACGCCCCGTTTCGCCCAACTTCCTCACCTGCCGTTCCGCTTTGCAGGAAACCTCACGCCTGCAAAGCGTTTCTCCCGCTTCCCGCTATTCCGAACTCACCTGACACGCGACAGCCTCCGCTTCGCGTGCTTGTTCTCGCGTGCCGAAACTGGCCAGCGCGGCCAGTCCGAGCAACGCCAGCCCGCTGCCGAAGAGGAAGTCCGCCCGAATGCCGATGTGGTCGACGATCAACCCCCCGACCAGCGAACCGGACGCGATCGCCACCTGAATGGTGCCCACGAACAGCGCGGAACCCGCTTCCTGCGCGTCCGGCGTCGCGCGCTGAATCCAGACGCTCAAACACAGCGGCAGCGCGCCGAACGCAATGCCCCATGCCATCACGACGGCGGCGACGCCGTATGACGCGTGTTGCAGCAAAGGCAGCGACAGCAGCGCAAACATCAGGAGCGAGGTCATCGCGGCGACCGATGTTTTCAGACTGCGCACGACCGTCGCCGAAATCGCGAAGTTCGCGAAAAACCCGATAATCCCGAAGCCTAGCAGCAGCCATGTGATGGTGGCCATCGAGAGGTTCGCGTTGCGCAGCAGGAACGGCGTGATGTACGTATAGGACGAAAAGTGCGCGCCGAACACGAGCGCGACCATCAGCATGCTTCGACGCGGATGCGGCCGGCGCATCAGGCCGACCAGGTCCTTCATGCGCAATGCGGTCGTCGACGGCAGGGACGGCACCAGAAAGAACTGCGCAACCAGCGCAATCGCGACGAGCACGCCCGTCGCCATGAACGACGCCCGCCATGACGCGAAGCTCGCAATAAATGTGCCGAGCGGCACGCCGATCACGGTGGCGCACGTCACGCCGGTCAGGATCGTCGCCATGGCCCGCGCGGAATCGCGCGGCGCGACGAGACGTCCGGAGGCCGCTGTCGCCAGCGTCCAGAAGCCGCCGAGCGACGCGCCGAGCAATGCGCGCCCGAGCAGCATGACCGGAAAACTGGGCGCGAACGCGGAGATCAGGTTCGACGCGAGCAGCAAGGTCGTCAGCAGCAGGAATACGCGCCGACGGTCCATGGTTCCCGCCACGAGCATCAGCCCCGGCGCGGAAATGGCGGCGATGACGCCGGGGACGGTCACCATCAGGCCGGCCGTTCCGGGCGAGACGCCCAGCTCTTTTGCGACGCGCGGCAACAGCCCCACCGGCAGGAACTCGGTTGTCACGAACGCAAACGCGCCGATGGCCACGGCGATGACGGCAAGCCAGGCCCGCAGTGACGACGCATCGCCGTTCTCCGAAGAGGCATTGCCAGCCGGCAGATTTTTTTCCAATAACATGGTTTTGTTTGAGGGTTACTAAACAACGACTTGAACTGGATCGGCCGCGCCGACTAATCACGTCAGAAATATCGGATCTGAAGCACGATGCGCGCGGAAATAGCCCACATTTGCGGGGCACACCATAGCATCGTATTTAAACGCCCGCAGACGGCGCGAAATAGTCGTACCTGCGGGCAGGGTTATTGGCAAACGAGGCTGGTCTTGAAGCCGATGGCAGCACCGCATCCGCACAGTGCCAGCGGACTCGAACTGTCGATATAACGCGTTCTCTCGCGTTTAATTGCGTTGACGCAAACCGGCCGCATCCGCGTCCGGACAGTCAGTGATGCTGACAAACCGGCTCGACATATAATGAAATGAGATGTCGTCGCGCGTGTTTGCGGGCGTGCGATCAACGGAAACTGCCGCTCTTGTTGCAGCCCGGTCCGGGCAAGGGCCAATCATGAAACTCAATCACTGGAGTGAAGGCGCGGATCCCGAACGTCGCAAGCTTCTATGGGAGAAGCTTCGCGTGCTGTTTGCGGCGATCGGCACGCTGACCGCCGTCGCGGGCATTGCGGTCTCCGTCAATGGCCTGCTCGAATTCAACAGCATGAAAGTCGCGGTCGGCGTCGCGATCATCGTCGTTTCGACGGTTCTTTACGTCGTCATGCTGCAGGATTCGGAATAGCGGGATCCCCGTGCCACGGCGCCCCGTGGCAGGGTGTACCGCCTGAACGGGCCCGCGCGTGAATGGCCGTCGCCAGCGACGGCCATTCACGCTACGGTGTAGTGCCCCGCGCGCGGCGCATACACGCGACGGCCGCGTCAGCGGGCCGTCTGACGCAGCATCATCAGGACACTTGCTGGATGTCTTCGAGTTTCCAGCTCTTGTCGAACCACGGCGCGAGCGGGCCATACAGCCGGAAAATCGTGAACCAGCTCTTGCCCGGAATGGTTTGAATCCAGTTGCTTTCCTTGCCCGCCGGCGCTTTCGGTCCGAAATACAGATCGACGGAGCCGTCCGCGTTTTTCGCAAGGCCCTTTTCGCTGGAGAGGCTCGGGAACTGCTGGTCGGTCTGCAGCATCGAGCGGGTCTGCGGGTCGTACAGCACCACCGACCAGAAGTCCTTCACCGGCACGTTGGGCGGAACGTGCAGCGTGTAGTCTTTCGCGCCGTCGAACGGTTTGCCCGCCGCATCGTAATTCGCCGCGGCGTACTGCGAACCGATGCCGGGCATCGCGATCGCCATCGCGGGCGTATCGACGGTCGCGGCATAGAAGAACATCGTGCGCGCGTCGAAGTTGCGGGCGCCGTCGTTCAGCCACTGGTAGCTGCCGCCGACGAACGGCGTGTTCCAGTGGCGATCCGGATAGATCAGGACGGCCTTGTCGCGGTTGGCGAAGTCGATCGTGCGTGCGGTCGCGTTGCCGACCGCGACGGCATCCGTAAGGATCTTCGTCATGCGTGCATCGGGCGCGAACGGCTTGCCCTTCACGATGCCGATCGACGCGAAGAGGCCGGTCATGTCAGGACCGTAGACGCCAGCGGGTTCCTCCTGGACGATCTCGTTCATTTCCTCGTAGAACTTGATCGTATTGGCGTGCACCGTATTCATGACCTTGCCTGACATGTCGACGAACGTCGTCGCGGGCGGCGAGCCTGCCTGCGAGAGCGGATACACACGCAAATGCGCCTTGAGGCTTGCCACGCCCGGTTTCGGGTCGCCGTTCTTCATGAACGCGCGGCCGAACAGCAGGTTGCCGAACGTCGGCGACTTCACGATGATGTAGCCGCTCTTCGGCAGCGCGCCGGTATAGTCCGGCGGCACGAACAGGTACTTGCCGCCTTTGCCCTTGTCCGGGCCCGCGTTGCCGAGATCGGTGACATAGCGGAACCAGAAGTCGTCGACGACACCGAGGATGTTCGGCGGCGTTTCGACAACCATCGGTCCGTTCTTCAGATCCATCCAGTTCCAGAAGTAGACGGTTTCCGTATTCGCTGTCAGAAACAGCGATTTCGAATCCATCAGCGAATCGAAAATACCGATCGTGCTGCCCGTTGCGCCCGCTTCGCGCAGGCCAGCGCGGAGCGCGACCAGCGACGCGCCTGGAATGCCGTTCAGGAACACTTCTACGCCACGCATGAAGTCGAGATTGTCATAGACCTTCTGCGCCGTCTCGGGCGTCGGGATGCCGTCGAAGTACTTGAGCTGGCCGATACGGGTGTCGACGTTATCGGGCGTCGTGATTTCGGCCGGGATCGGCGTGGTCATCCTGAACGTAGCCGGAGCGGCCACAGCCGGCACGGACGCCGATGCGCACAATGTGACGAGGCACCAGGCAACATTTCGTTTGATTGTCATCTTTTTGCTCACGAAACCTCCACGCGGGTGAATTCCCGGGAAATCGGGGTAGTAAGGGTACAAGTTGCTGGCACTATTATTACCCGTGCGTTCCGGGTGCGTATCTTAAAAAGCGCTCTACAATGCATGCCATTCGACGTCGCGTCACTCCGGTTTCTTTCGACCATGCATGAAGTCCTTGCCAGAACCACCGTCACCGCGCTTGCGCTCTTCACCCTCGCTTCGCTTGCGGGCTGTTCGACATCGCCGCAGCCGAAATTCCAGCAGGAACTGTTCGATACGGGCGTGAGTCCGTACGCGCGCAATTTCAATGCGAGCAGCACGGATACCTGCGAAGCGGCGCGTCGTGCGTTGCTGAGCCAGGGATACATGACGACCATGACGCGCGGCGACACGATCGACGGCACGAAGAATTTCCAGCCGAATGGCGATTCGCACGTCGTCGTGGAATTTCACGTCGTGTGTACGCCGGGCGAGGAAGCGAGCGACACCAGCATCGCGTATGTGAACGCCGTGCAGAATGGCTTTGCGCTGAAGAAGAGCGATACGTCGGCGAGCGTGGGTTTGAGCGTGCTCGGTTCGTTGTCGCTGCCGATCCGCTCGAACAACGACGCGATGGTGAAGATTTCGAGCGAGACGATTCCGTCAGGCAAGTTCTACGACCGCTTCTTCGCGCTCGTCGAGCATTATCTGCATACGGTCGTGCGCACGTCGCCGGTCGTGCCGGATACGGTTGTCACCCGTGAGATTGCGC
>CALFSF010000425.1 GCA_937917025.1 uncultured Paraburkholderia sp. | reverse complement strand
TGCCAGCACGCCTCGCCGTCCGCGCGCCAGTAGAGCGACATCGCCCAGCGCGGCAGCTGCTCGCCCGGATACCACTTGCCCTGCCCGATGTGCAGAAAGCCGTTCGCGCCGTAGCGCGTGCGCAGCCTGTCCATCAGCGCGACCGCATAACCGCGCTTGGTCGCGCCGAGTGCGTCGGTGTTCCATTCGGCTGCGTCGCGATCGCGCACGGCGACGAAGGTCGGCTCGCCGCCCATGGTCAGGCGCACGTCCATGTCGGCGAGCTGGCGGTCGACCTGCGCGCCCATCGCCAGCACGTCGGACCACACTTCTTCGGTATAAGGCTTCGTCACGCGCGGCGTTTCCAGCACGCGCTGGATCGACATCGTGTGCCCGAACGCGACTTCGGATTTTTCGACCGCGCCCGAGACTGGCGCCGCGCTTCCCGGCTCCGGCGTACACGCCACCGGGATGTGGCCTTCGCCCGCCAGCAGCCCGGAGGTCGGATCGAGCCCGGCCCAGCCCGCGCACGGCAGGAACACCTCGCACCACGCGTGCAGGTCGGTGAAGTCGACTTCCGTGCCGCTCGGGCCCTCGAGCGCTTTCGTATCGGGCGCGAGTTGCAACAGGTAGCCGGAAACAAAGCGCGCGGCGAGACCCAGTTGACGCAGCGTTTCCACCAGCAGCCAGCCCGAATCGCGGTACGAGCCCGACGCGTTGACGGGCGTTTCCTCGGGCGTCTGGACGCCCGGCTCCATCCGGATCAGATAGCGGATGTCGCGCTGCAGACGCTGGTTCAGTTCGACGAGGAAATCGGCGGTCGCACGCGGCGTGCGCTCGATGCTCGCGACGAACGCCGCGAAACGCGGCGTCGGCTCGCGCTTGACGCGATACGGCGCGAGTTCGAGCGCGAGGCCCGGATCGTATTCGAAGGGAAACGTCTCGGCGGAGGGTTCGAGGAAGAAATCGAACGGGTTATAGACGGCCATCTCCGCGACGAGATCGACCGTGACCTTGAACTCGCGCGTCTTCCCGGGAAAAAGCCAGCCGGGCCTGATAGTTGGCGAACGCGTCCTGCTGCCAGTTCGTGAAGTGCTCTTCTGGCTCGACGCGCATGGAATACGACAGGATGGGCGTCCGGCAGTGCGGCGCCGGCCGCAGGCGCACCACCTGCGGCGAAAGCGCGACCCGCGGTCGTAACGGTAATGTGTGACATGGGTCAACGCGACACGTATAGACACACCGGACTCCTGCGCAAAGGATGGAAGCCGCAAAGATGGCAGACGCAAAAAGCAAGCTTCATGCCGTTTGTCGTGAGACCTCCCTGCCCCGCCGGTCAGGGGTGGGACGGCTTGCCCGGACGCATCCGGACGCCACGACCGGCGCATTTTCGCTTTACGCACCAAAGCAGCGCAGCGCTCACGCCCCATCATGCACATAATGCGTGAGGAAGAAATGTTCAGCGACGCGTCGCTGCACGGGGATTGCGTCGAATGACGCTGTCAGGTGTACCGCTCCGTCTTCCATTTCCCCGCCGTGAAACCCTATGAAAACCTTCCATTGCAACCGGTGCTCGCAGTTCGTGTTCTTTGAGAACGTGCTGTGCGAGCGCTGCAACGCGTTGCTCGGCTATGTGCCCGGGCTGACCGAAATCAGCGCCTTCGAGGACGCGGGCGAAGGCCAGTGGCGCAGCCTGCATCCGCGCGCCGGCGGCGCGTTATACCGCCAGTGCGACAACTTCGCGGTCGAGCAGGTCTGCAACTGGATGATCCCGGCCGCTTCTCCCGATACGCTGTGCGCTGCCTGCCAGCTGACCCATACCATTCCTGACCTGAGCGAGCCGGACAACCGGCTGTACTGGTTCCGCCTCGAAACCGCCAAGCGGCGGCTGCTGTACACGCTGGCATCGTTGGGGCTCACGGTCGAATCGCGGCAAAGCGACCCTGATCACGGCCTTGCGTTCGAGTTTCTCGAAGACGGCGGCGACGGCGCGCGGGTCATGACGGGCCACGACAACGGCCTGATCACGCTGAATATCGCCGAAGCCGACGACGCCCATCGCGAGCGCGTGCGCAGTGCGATGGGCGAGCCGTATCGCACGTTGCTCGGGCATTTCCGGCATGAGTGCGGGCATTACTTCTTCGACCGCCTGATCGCAGGCACCCGGTGGGTCGAGCCGTATCGCAAGCTGTTCGGCGACGAGCGGGCCGACTACGGCGAAGCACTCGACGCCTACTATCAGAACGGGCCGCCCGCCGACTGAAACACCGCGTATATCAGCGCGTACGCCACCATGCATCCATGGGAGGACTGGGCCGC
>CALFSF010000424.1 GCA_937917025.1 uncultured Paraburkholderia sp. | reverse complement strand
GCCGTCGCTGCTCGAATACGACGGCGACAGCGTCGTGATCAGGCACCTGTACATCGAGCGAAGGATGGTGCCGCTCAACCTGTATCTGCAAAACGGCACGGATGCCGACGTCGATCACGGCATCAAGGAGTACGGCAACGCGGTGAAGGAGTTGATGCAGGCGAACATCTTCCCCGGCGATATGCTGTACAAGAACTTCGGCGTCACGCGCCACGGACGCGTCGTGTTCTACGACTACGACGAAATCGAATATCTGACGGACTGCAACGTGCGCGCCGTGCCGGCGCCGCGCAACGAGGAAGACGAGCTGTCGGGCGAGCCGTGGTATGGCGTCGGTCCGCACGATATCTTCCCCGAAACGTGGCGCACGTTCCTGCTCGGCGACCCGAGGGTGCGCAAAAGCTTCATGAAGCACCATCCGGATTTCTTCGACCCGGCGCTATGGCAAACCAGCAAGGAGTATCTGCTCGCGGGTGAACTACCCGACTTCTTTCCGTACGACCCAGGCATGCGATTCTGCAACCGCTATCCGGAGCGCTTCAGCGTTTCGCACGCGCAACCGCAAAACGCGGACGGCGAAGCTATTGCATGCGCTGAACGTGTCGCATGATTTCGCGCGATACGCTTCGACCGTCCATGCTGTTTGTTCCTGTTGTTAAGACACCGGGCGCATGACCGGCCCTGAACCTGACCCGATATATATGAATACGACCGCTCAACCTGCTGCCAATCCGCTCTCGCGTCTGTTCGACAACAACGAGGCGTGGGTTACCCGAAAGCTCGCCGAAGATCCGGAGTATTTCTCGCGGCTCGTGCATCAGCAGACGCCGGAATACCTGTGGATCGGCTGCTCCGATTCGCGCGTGCCGGCCAACCAGATTATCGGGCTGCCGCCGGGCGAAGTGTTCGTGCACCGCAATATCGCGAACGTCGTCGTACACAGTGATCTGAACTGCCTGTCCGTGATCCAGTTCGCCGTCGATCTGCTGAAGGTCAAGCACATCATGGTGGTCGGCCATTACGGATGCTCCGGCGTCGGTGCGGCGCTGCACGGGCGGCGCGTCGGCCTCGCCGACAACTGGCTGCATCACGTGCAGGACGTGCGCGAGAAGCACGCGGCGCTGCTCGAGGAATGGCCGCTTGGCGATGCGCGCCACCGTCGTCTCGTTGAACTGAACACGATCGAGCAGGTCGTCAACGTGTGCCGCACGACGATCATCAACGACGCGTGGGCGCGCGGCCAGGAGCTTGCCGTGCATGGCTGGGCGTATGGCATTCATGACGGCCGCGTGCGCGATCTCGGCATGACAACGAGCGCGCCCGACACGCTCGCCGCAACGTACGAACGTTGCGTGGCCGCCGTATCGGCGGGCCGCGCGCACGAAGCCGACAATGACGTCGTCGCTGCCGATGCCGCGAGGCTCGGCGATGTGCCGGCCATCGTCGAAGGCGTGATCAAGGAGCTGAAACATGAGTGAGACACAACGTGATCCGGTCGTGATCGTTTCGGTGGCGCGTACACCGATGGCCGCGTTCCAGGGCGATTTCGCCGCGTTGACCGCACCGCAACTCGGTTCCGTGGCGATCAGGGCGGCCGTCGAGCGCGCCGGCCTGAAACCGGAGCAGGTCGAAGAAGTCGTGATGGGCTGCGTGCTGCCCGCGGGCCAGGGCCAGGCGCCCGCGCGGCAGGCCGCGCTCGGCGCGGGCCTGCCGCTCGCCACGGGCAGCACCACGGTCAACAAGATGTGCGGCTCGGGCATGCGCGCGGCGATGTTCGCGCATGACATGCTCGTCGCCGGTTCCGTCGACGTGATCGTCGCGGGCGGCATGGAAAGCATGACGAACGCGCCGTATCTGCTGCCGAAAGCGCGCGGCGGCATGCGCATGGGGCATGGCCAGGTGCTCGATCACATGTTCCTCGACGGCCTCGAGGACGCCTACGAAAAGGGGCGCCTGATGGGCACGTTCGCCGAGGAATGTGCAGGCTCCTTCGACTTCACGCGCGCGGCACAGGATGCGTTCGCGATCGAATCGCTGCAACGCGCGAAACGCGCCAACGAAGACGGCTCGTTCGCATGGGAAATCGCTCCGGTTACCGTCGCAAGCCGCAAGGGCGACGTGACGGTCGACCATGACGAGCAACCGTTCAAGGCGAACCTCGACAAGATCCCGACGCTCAAGCCCGCGTTCAGCAAGACGGGCACGGTGACGGCGGCGAATTCGTCATCGATTTCCGACGGCGCGGCGGCGCTCGTGATGATGCGCGAGTCGACCGCGAAAAAACTCGGCGTGACGCCGCTCGCGCGCGTCGTCGGTCACACGACGTTCGCGCAGGAGCCGGCGAAGTTCACGACGGCACCGGTCGGCGCGATCCGCAAGCTGTTCGACAAGAACGGCTGGCGTGCCGACGACGTCGACCTGTACGAAATCAACGAGGCCTTCGCGGTTGTCACGATGGCCGCGATGAAGGAACACGATCTGCCGCACGAGAAGGTCAACGTGAACGGCGGCGCGTGCGCGCTGGGTCACCCGATCGGCGCGTCGGGCGCACGCATTCTCGTCACGCTGATCGGCGCGCTGAAACAGCGCGGGTTGAAGCGCGGTGTCGCGAGCCTGTGCATCGGCGGCGGCGAAGCGACCGCGATGGGCGTCGAACTGGTTTAACGCCTGTGTTTCGCGTGCGACTTACACGTCGCACGCGAGTGAACGCAAAGCGCGGGCGCGGCAAATGACAGGCATGCAAACCGTCCATCAGGGCGAGGTCGGCAGATGAAGACAGCGTTGATCGTGGGTGCATCGCGCGGCATCGGTCGCGAGTTCGCCCGGCAGTACCGGCGTGCCGGCTGGCGCGTGCTGGCCACCGCACGCGACGAAGCCGCGCTCGATGCGCTGGCCGGTCTCGGCGCGCAGACGTTTGCGCTCGACATCGCAGTGCCCGAAGAGATCGCCGCGCTCGGCTGGAAGCTCGACGGCGAGCCGCTCAATGCCGCGGTGATCGTCGCGGGCGTGTACGGCCCGCATACGGAAACCGTCGAAACATTCACCGCCGAGGATTTCGATCACGTGATGATCACCAACGTGCGCGGACCGATGCAGCTGATTCCGGTTCTGCTGCCGCTCGTCGAGGACGCGGGCGGCGTGCTCGCCGTGCTGTCGAGCAAGATGGGCAGCATCAGCGAGGCGAGCGGCACGACCGGCTGGCTCTATCGCGCGAGCAAGGCGGCGCTCAACGACGCGATCAAGGTCGCGTCGCTCGAAACCGTACGCGCAACGTGTCTGTCGCTGCATCCCGGCTGGGTGCGCACCGACATGGGCGGCGCGCAGGCGGCCATCGATCCCGAACGCAGCGTCGCCGGCATGCGCGACGTGCTCGCACAGGCCGCAGGCGCGCGCGACGCGTTCAATGGCCGCTTCTATCAATACGACGGCACGCCACTCGAGTGGTGAGGAGACGAGGCAGCCATGGTGCTTGATCAGGACCATCAGATGATCCGCGATGCGGTTCGCACCTTCGTACGCGAAGCGGTCACGCCGCACGCCGCGCAATGGGATCGTGAGCGGACGTTTCCGAAGGACGTGCATCGCCAGCTTGCCGAACTCGGCGCGTACGGCGTGCTCGTGCCCGAGGAATACGGCG